>JBHIDV010000034.1:0-12910 GCA_046760285.1 Sedimentisphaerales bacterium | reverse complement strand
TGTCCCCGGCACATCTTCAAACGTTAATTGGCCGTAGAGTGGCCCGACAATTTTTGCCTTTTCCTCAGTTCCTCTGCCAAATAAAATATCGTAAATCGACATTCCTTTGCTTGTTTCTTCGGTGAAAAGCGTCGTCAGCAAATCAGCCATCTGTACCGGGTCGGAATTATGCAGCTCAATTATTCTTGGCTTGACCTCATTTACATCGAGCGCAACATCCCATTCCGCTATCTGCTCGGTAATTTTGAGCATATTATCAGGCGAGGCAATCACCGTTACCTGCTGCATTGTCGGAAATGATATTACTTTAACTTCATCTGCAGAACTGCGTTGGCTGCGCCCAAATCTATAATAGTAGTAACTGGCCGAACCGGTGGGAACCGTCTCACCATAAAGATTATCGATATTTTCCTTAATCTGGTCGGGGTCAGCGTGCTTCAATTCAAAAACCCTTGTTTCAAACTGACCAGCAGGAATATCTATTTCTGCAATGAGCTTTTTAACCATTTCGCGCATATCCGCTCTGCCGAAGATAACGATTTGTCTTGCGTTCTCTAACGGCTGAATAAGAACACTGGCTTGCAATTCGGTCCCCGGCATCTGCTGTAAGGCCTCGTTAAGACGGTCCGCTACCTCCCTGACATCAGCATACGTGATTGAAATTGCTTCGTGTTCTGATTTGACCGGCTCTTCTTGGTCAAGTTTATCTATCCACTCGCCGATTCGCTTCATATCTTCAGCGGACGCTCTGGCAATTATCCACTTGCGCTTCGGCTCAGGGATAAGTACGACCGGTGATTGGCTGGGGCCAATAATGACTGAAGTTGACGATGCCGGCCTGACACCACTTCTATATGAACTACTTCTATAGCCATATCTTGACGATGACCGAGAACTGCTGTATCGGCTGTAACTGCTACTTCGGCCATAGCTACTGCTTCGGCCCAGACTCCTCGTACTGGTACCGCTCTCACCACTTATAAGCATCCTTAACAACTGGACAATCTCCGAAGGGTCGCTATGTAGAATTTCAAATATCTCCGTAACGGTTTGCTCAGCTTCGGGCACATCAAATTGGGCGATAATTAACTCGATGCGCATCAGATTCTCAACCGTGTCAATCACCAACAGACTACGGGTGCTTTCATCAGCGCTTACATAGCCGGATTCGGTAAGCAAAGGTTCGATGACCTGGCCCATTTGCGAAGGGCTGTAGTTTTCTAACTTAAAGAACTTTTGAACTATCTGATTTTTATCTTTAATGGTCGCAAGAGGACGATCGACCAGTATCGTAGGAACTGGCTTGTCGAGTTTTGCAATCCACTCGCCAATTAGCTTTATATCTTCAGGTGATGCTTTAGCAATAATCCAGTTGAGCCTCGGTTCGGGGATAAGTACGACCGGTGCCTGGCCTGCTCCGACTGTGACTGAAGTTGCCATAGAAGCCTTGGTTTTATCTTTAGATGTAGTTTTACTCTTGGAGACATCGCCACGCGCAGGCTCAGGCCTGAACGGAAAGAAGGGCGGCCTACCGCTTCGGCTGGGGCCCCTGGCAGTCCTTAAACTGCTGCCATCACTTAACAATGTCTGCAACAACTCAACAATATCTTCGGGGTCGCCGTGATGAACTTCAAAGATTTCCGTTACGGTCTGCTCAGCTTCCAGCACGTCAAACTGTTCGATAATCCTCTCGATACGCATCAGATTGGCAACCGTATCAATCACCAGCAAACTGCTGGTGCCTTCATCAGCACTTAGATAGCCGTGCTCGCCGATTAATGGTAGAATAATCTCGCCCATCTGCGTAGGACTGTAGTTCTTTAACTTAAAGAACTTTTGGACCACCTGGTCTTTATTTTCAATCTTCGCCAGAGGATAATCAGATAGTACCGTAGGAACCTCGCCCAGTTTTGCCTCTGCAATAGGCTTAAGATAAATTGTGTCGTCACTATGTTCGGCGACATAGCCTTTCATGCGCAGTGCACTGTAAATCTTCGCCAGAGCCTTACTTCTGGGTAGCTTATCCGGCGCATAGACGGTGATTTTTTGCTTCATAGCGTCATCAGAGGGGATAATTACCTTGCCCGTCCAGTCCGCAAGTTTCTTAATAATGTCCTTCATCGGCACATCTTTGAGGTTCACATATTCCATCGGTTCATTTGGCTCGGCAGGTTCACTGGGGTAAGTTCCCTTAGCTAATCTTGCAGGCTCATTAGCATCAGCCAATTCCTTGGGCTGATTAACATCAGAGACCACTCTCTCGACGTCGCTCGAGACAGGCTTATGCTCATTTATGTCTATGTCGGCTGGCTTTGGTACCTTGCGGGGCTTGGCCGGCCCACTAATTGCCACAGTTTCGGTCGGCATATCTTGTTTTTCAGGGACCGGAGGGTAGAAACCGACCCTCCAAATAATAAGAAGTGCCGCAAAACCTACTGCTATTGATATTATCAATTTTGGTCGTTCCATTTTATTTACCTCACTTTCTTTACTCATTTTATCGCCGTCTGCGGCTTGCTCTGCCGCCGAATCTCTCGCGCATTTCAGCTCTAAATTTTTCTCTTTCTTGCTCAGTCATATTCTCGAATCTGGCTCTTCTTTGTTGCATTTCGGCCCTACGTCTTTCTATCAATTGCTGTCTTTCCTCCTCAGACATATTCTCCCATCTCTCACGCATTTGGGTCCTGAACCGCTCCCTTTCCTCCTCGGACATGTTCGGCCATCTTTCTCTCAACTGGGCTGCTTCTTCGGGAGGGAGCATTTGAAACATCGCCATGCCTTCACGTGGTCTGCCCAGACGTTGTCCCAGCCTGGGCATTAGTCTCATCTCGGGCGGGACTTCAACCGTCTTAGCACGCCCCCTTTCAGGCTCATTTGTGTCAACTGGCTTTTCTATCTTTGTGCTGGCTTGTGGTCCCGCAACTGCTTTTGCTTCAATCCCGGCGTGTCGGAACCTGACTTCTCTGATACATAGACCAAGCCCATAAGCGCCAAGAAGCACCGCAACCCAAACTATTACAAATATTATTGTTGTTCCTGAGCGTTTCATTTTATTCACCTCATTTCAATCATTTTATTATCGGCCACGGCCTGGTCCCCGACCTGGCCCACCGCCAAATCGCTCACGCATTTCTGCTATGAACCGCTGCCTTTCTTCTGGGGACATATTCATGAGTCTCTCTCTTCTTTCTTGCATCTCGCGCCTAAATCTGTCTCTTTCGGCCTCAGACATATTCTGAAATCTTTCTCTGATTCTCTCTCCAAATCGGGGCCTGTCTGGCGGGCGGAAAAGACCGAATCCCCTCCTGTCTGGCTGGCCAAACACTGGCCTTTCCTCAGACTTAACCACCACCATTTCGGCACGTTCGCCTGTTCCTTCCTTGCCTACCTCTGGCCTTTTAGGTCCTGGCTTGGCCGGCGAGGCGCTGACTGCATCTATCGGAGACAGAGTTATCTGTCTGCCATCCCATTCGATACTCACCTTTGTAGGTGCAATTGCTACAATCTTTGCATCTTGCACCATGTCGCCAACCTTGTAAAAATTACCATTTATTATTACTTCATTGCCTAATATGCCCTGTACATACTTTATAGGCTGCTGTTTTGGTGGAGGCGGTGCGAACAAATTTTTCTTCTTCAGTTTATCAGCAACTGCTTTGGATTCAGCAAAAACCGACTCTATATCCTTGGTGTTGGTGTTATTTTGCGCAATAGCCCTTTTAACCACGCCTTCTGCCCTGGCCGAGGCCACAAAGAAACCTGCCACCTTAATCAAAATCAGAATGCACAGAGCAGCCGAAATTCCAAACAGAACAATTGACACAATTTCCTTTTTCTCTTTTAAGTAGTTCAGGTAATCAAGATTCATAACAGCCTCCTACTTCACTTAGCAAACGTTGATACGGTCAAATCTAACTCTACTTCCTGTGGTTTTTTAGGATCACACCTTATCCTGAATTCTTCTATCCCTACCAAATACGGATTCTCATTCAGCCCGGCGAGCAAATCGAGCACCTGTGCGAACCTGCACTTGGCGCTGCATTTCAAACGCAGTAACTGGTATCCTGCCCGCCGTGATTTTCCACCAGGAAGAACCTGCAAAGGCTTACTTTTTATCCCCACCTTCTTTAGCTGTTCGTTGAGCTTGTTTCTAAATAGGAATTTCTGTGTCTCGGCTTTCTGCGGCATCTCGAACACCGGGACAATCGATAACAAGCCTGCTTGCTTAGCCTTGTCGACATCTATAAGGTCTAACTTAGCCTCTACCTGAGCAAGCGAGGCTCTGGCTTTTGACCAGTGGTCAAACCACATTGATGCAAATACAAATAGCAGAATAGCCGCTGCACAGATACCACCAATTTTCAGTGCCCGTATATCTTTTTCGCTTAACTTTTCTATCATGATGCTTCTGACCTATGCTCGGGTTCCCTTTTTGGTGAAGTTCTTGTAATGAAAGTTTATAGTAAACTTGAGCTTTTTACTTTTGCTGTCTGTCGATGCGCTTTGTATCTTTACCTCTTTTATACCCTTTTTGCTTAGCAGAGCTTCTTGGAATTTGTATAACTGATCGGGGTTCTGCGCCTGTCCGCTTATGCTCACTAACTGACCTTTTTTGAAATGAAAACTGCCCAGCTTTATTCCATTGTCACCACTTTCAGTTACCTGATTTAGAAGCTCAAGTAAATTTGGCCTTTCCAATGCCACAGCCTTGATTAGTTTTTGCCGTTGCATAAGCAGATCGATATTCGTACTCGAATCTGCTGTTGTTAAGTGTTTTTGGATTGCGTTCGGACTAACTACATCAACCGCATAAGAGACGATAACAAACAGAGCCAACATCGCTGCGGCAATCGTCCCTGCTATTTTAGGCGAATACAAAAGGGGACTTTTCTGTTCCTTCCCAGCCGGCCTATACAGATTCTCAAAAAGATTGAGGTCTTCTACAGGCCTCTGAAGTGCCATCAGTGCAAGACCTATTGGCACCCGATACTCGTAAAGCTGTTCGGCCTTGAATTGCCTCTGCGCCCCTATTTTCTCAATCTCCGGCAAGGCAGCTCTTGCATCCAACCCTGCTGATTTAAGACAAGAAGCTATCCCTTCTATCGCCTTGCTGCCATCCGACAGTATAAAAATCGGTAATTTCGTTAGCTCCGCATGACCAAATGATTCCAACGCGCTTCTTATATCCTGGACGAACCTTTCCGTAGTTTCCGTTTGTTCTGGCTCGGCCTTATGTGCGGAATCTAACAGGTCATTGGCGGTTTCCAGGAAATCTTCCGTTCCCATATCCAAGACCACGGCGTTGCTCAATCGTCCATCTTCAGCCAGGCAAACCTGTGTACTTCGCGCTGACAAACTTACCACCACACACTTACGTGTGTGGTATCTATTCTCCACAGGTAAGTGTGGGGTTTCTTTTCTATAGAAGAGTCCCTTCCACACTTTTATTATTGCCTCGCAGTCCAATAGTATCTCTGTTGGTTTGAAAACGCGTACATTTTCAACAAACTGCTGCAAATATTCTCTTCTTGCAGCTACCATAGTGATGGCAACTTTGCCGCCTGGCGCGGGTTTGGTCCGCCAGGTTATCTCCATTTTTTCAACTGGCAGCGGCAGCAGAGTTTCAGCTTGCAGCCTAACCATCGCTGCCAGTTCTTCTTCTTTGGTCTTTGGCAAATCAAGGTGGTAAAAAGCCACGCCTGCCGAGCCAAAGCCAACCACAACTGTCTTGTCATCATCAGCTTTGGTTTGCTCTGCCGGCCCAACGGACAAGCCGCATTCGCTGGCAAAGCGAGGCCAGTCCGCATCACCACCTTTGCTGCTTTTCGCCCAGAGAACCTCAAAGGCCTCACCCTGCTTTGTGATTTGCACAGCTTTAAGCTTGCCATCCACCTGGGCTATTGTAATCGCGGACCGTGATGTCCCCATGTCAGTCATACTACTGCTCATTGGTTACTTGCTCCCTGATACCAGTAAAGTATTTCACAAGGATTGGAACTTCTGTCTACTACCATCTCTGTCTGAAGCACCAGTCCATTGGTTTCGTTTCTGTCTGCTGTGGCAATGCAATGGATAGTAAAAACGTCCGAACGAGTGGTTATAAAGCTCGCAATCTTCTTAAAGTCGTTAATGCTCACCACCTGCAATAACTCCGCAATGCTTTGCATCCCATACATTAAACTTTCTCTATAGGCGATTATATCCTGGGCAGTGGAAACAGCCGCATCACCGCCACCCAGCAGAGCAGCCAGCACTTGCTCCGATGCCGTATTGATGTTCACCCTGCCAGGTATTTTTTCTTCGTCGCTTACAGTTATTCTGTCTGCTATCTGATAAAATGTTTGCACATCCAGAGGTTCAGCTTCATCCGAATCTCTATTAGAACTTTTCTTGGCTGTTTTAGGACTTTTATTACTAATCAAATCACCGATGCTTTTGTACCCATCCTTTGGCCGTTCCTCCACAATCCATTTGGCATGGGACCTTCTTATATTCAAGGAGCGTACTAATTGGTTTTCATTGGCTTTGTTGATGTTGATTCTATTGTTGCCGCTGGCATCTTTGTTGTTGTCGTAGGAGTAGCACGTCAGATACGCAATCCAGCCCAGATCGAGTTCGCTATCTTCATCGTCAAGGGGCGGACTGGCGTCACCGTCTCTTTCATTGTAGTCTAACAGGCTGTTGAAGTTGGTATCCTCTCCATAAAATAACTCTTCTGTAACATCCTTGACCAAAAGCATTTCGCGAATCGTTCTGAAAGGGCCGTTCCGAGTCATATATCCAAAAGGTAGATTTTCATAATAGCCTGCTTCAACTCCTGCCGTGCGTGGCATGTCATCTTTGTCCCGCCAGTCGATTATCGCATCTGCGATTTCCTCGGTCATCTCTGGTAATGCTAAAAGCTGCTCCTTTGTAACAATGTTTATGTTCAATTTGCTGGCTTCATCAACAACCCAGACTGTAAAGAAGCACTTCTCCAATGCAATATCATTAAAATCTTCGTCGTTATCGCTCCATAAATCGGTCAAGCTGTCACTTTCTTTTGTATCCTCATTAAGCACTCCAATAGCTGTCTCTGTCCCTGCCCGGCAGGCCCATTTGCACCGCAGCTTCTCCATCCTTAGCAGGCTAACTTTGGTATCGAGTCGGCTATTTCGTCCCACCGTTGCCACCATTGCCATAAGCACCACCATTACCCATAGCACTGCTACCAGAACCAGCCCCTTTTTGTCACTGTTAGTACTCATTCTTCTATCTTTATTACCTTGCTATATCAACACCAGTACCTTCGCGGCCTTCCTCGGCACTTTCTTCGTTGCTTTCTGCCTGTTCAGTGCTCTCAAAGGCATCTATCGCCGCAGCGGTGGACCTGGCGAAATTTACAAAAAAAGATTCCATAGTCGGGTTTCCTTTCTCCTGCTGTTTCGCTACGATATTTACTTCAATTAACTGAGGCAAAATCTCCATCTCTTCTGGCCATTCATCAGACCAGTCTTCACCATCAAAGTATCTAACCTCGAACACATCGATATTCTCAGCAAGTACAGTCAAGATACCACGGGGTTCGGTTTCCTCTTGGTCAGGATTTGGCCACAATCGCCTCATTAGCACCGACTTTTCTTCATCTTTTAGCAGATAGTATTCCACTTCGTATATGTCACCTTCTGGCTGGTCAATCCTGGCTTTTGTCCTGTTAACAGTGTAGAAAACCAAATAACTAATATTGCCTTGCTGTGATTGCTCTGTCAGGGCGATGAATTTGGTATTTTCTTTATTCTTATCGCGGTATATATTGACCAGGTCTGTTGCGATCATACTCGACGCAAACCGAACCTCAGCCGCAGCACTAATATTATTCTCGACCATCTCGGAGCTGGCTGTAATAGCCCTCAGCGTACCCACCGCCACCAACATAATAAATGCACCTATAGTCGAGGCCACCAATACCTCCACCAATGTGAATCCTTTATTTGTGGTATACATCCTCGTCATACTCACTCTGTAACAACAAGCAAACTGGTCCCATCGAGCATAGTATCGACCGAAATACTGTAGGGACGGCCGCGCTCCATCCAGCTAACCGTTATGGTCACCAGATATAGACTATCAATATCCTGGTATTCAGTGACAATTTCCCAGTGGTACCCTGGCTCAGGTTCTTCAAAATAACCTTCCATTTGTCCCAATTCGATAAATTCATCGATACCGATAAAATCGATCAAGGTAAGTTGTTTATCAATTAGTGACGCTGCAACTTCATACTGTCGGTTGAGCCTTGTTTCAGTTAGGGACCTGGTGCTGATCGCCCCCACCGTCATAACAGCTCCGGAAAGGATGACGCTGGCAGCTATAGTCTCCACCAGATTGAAGCCCTTGTTGTTTATTTTTGTCCGTACCATTACTTATTCTGCATCCAAATCAATGGTCCTAACTTCAATATTTTCAGTTGTGCCGAAGTACATTTTCGCTTTACCGGTCGCGGCATAGATACTTATGGTATAGTGGTTTTTACCGTCGCCAATCTGTATTACCACTGATTCTGCAGTACCATTTGGTGAAAAAACTATTGCTTGGTTTTCCCTATTTTCCGTCGAGGTTTCTACGCCAATCGGCGTAACTTGAATGTCTTCAAACTTAACGTCACCTTCAAATTGCACCGGCTTGCAATAATAATCACGCACTATTATCTGCTCGGCCTGCTCAGTTTCTTCATCCCATTGGGAAGTAGCCAGCCAAAACCCACCATTCGCTACATCTAACTGAATCTCGTACGGTTGCTGCTGCTCAATAGCCATTATCCTGGCATATTTAGCGGTAAGTAAAAAGTCCCGTGCCGCCCTTTCTACCAGCATCCTCTTATATGTCCCCGCATAAAGCCCGCCTCCAATACCAGCAACCAGGGAAATTATAACTATCACGAGCAGCAATTCAGCAATGGTGAAGCCGCGTTGTTTCGCTATGCGTTGTTCGTGTGTCACATTACGCAATACGCAATACGCAATACGCAATACAGTATTAGTCGTTATATATATCTTCGTTGTCACCTTCGCCGCCTTCCATGCTGTCCGCACCATAGCTTATTAAATCGAAACTGCCCGGATTGATCTGGCCTTCTGCTACATAGATGTAAGGATTATCCCACGGGTCAAGTAATTCGCTTCGTTTCAGGTATGGCCCGTTCCACTTTTCCTCAAGGTCTGGAGGTGGCGTAATCAAAGCTTCAAGTCCATCCGAGTCGTCCGGATATCGCCCACAATCGATATAGAATCGGCCAAGTGCGTTTTCGATAATTGCCATCTTTGCCTTTGCTATGTCCTTCTTGGCCCTGCCAAGACCCCTGAACATCCTGGGCGCGACAAACGCAGCAAGCATCGATATAATCAAAATCACTACCAGCAATTCAACAAGCGTAAATGCCTTTTCTTTCCGTTTCATCTGCTTCATTTGGCTACCCTTCAAAAAAACGGCCTTGTCAATATATTGCTGCCAACGTCATTAAAATGCTCCTGCACCAAGCTCCATTACCACTATGGGCAGCAGAGTCGCTGCTATTATGAAACCTATCACCAAAGCCAGCAGCAATATCAAAACTGCGGGGAAAACGGCCATAAATCTACTTATCGCCGAGTCCGCATCGGCATCAAAAGTATCAGCGGCGTTGAGCAATAATTCATCCAGCCTGCCTGTTTGTTCACCTATCGAGACAATTTGCACCAGCAAAGGTGGAAAATATCCTGACTGGCCTAAGGGAACTGCCAGTGACTCACCACGCTTTACCTTTTCAGCTACGGTATCAAGCTCTCTGCCCAACAATTCATTGCCCAGCGTATCGCGAACCACGCTAAGTGCCTCCAAGATGGTGACGCCTCCCAGTGTCAGGGCTCCCAGTGTTCTGGCAAATCTGCCTACCGCTATAGTCCGCAAGACCGAACCCAACATAGGGACTTTCAACTTAAAAGCATCCCATTTGATTTTGCCTTTGGACTTTGTCCATCTAATTAGGTAATATAAGCCAGCCGCAATTAGAACAATAACGACCCAGCCGACTAACGTTGTAAACAATCCTTGTGCAAAGCTACTTATTGCTAATAGTATCCGGGTCGGCAACGGCAGTGCTGCAATCCCACCTCCTATCGTTCGTATTATTCTTGGTAATATTGCCGTCAGGACAATAGCCACCGATATAATCCCCAGGCACATCACAAAAATCGGATACGCTGAGGCATTTTTCATATTTGTTTTTATTTTCTCATCTCTGCCCAATATATTTGCCAACTGAGCCATTGTCTGTTCGAGAATCCCGCCTGTCTCACCCACTCTTATCATCGACAGATACAGCGAGTTGAAAATCCTCTTGTGTTTAGCCATGGCCTCTGAAAGTGACTGTCCGGAACTTACCGCCTGCACAAGGTCATCCAGCATCTCTTTCATTGCTGCTTTATGCTGTTGCTGGCGAATGAGCTCAAGCCCGTTCAGTAGAGGAAGTCCTGCTCGCAAAGCGGTGCTTAACTGAGTGGTCATAGCCAAAACATCTTTGCTGGTGACCCTTCGCGAACCAAGCTTCACCAACCCGGTTAAATCCAGCGCCACCTTTTCCACACCGCTCACGCTTAGCGCTTTAGTCTTTTCAGCCAACTCTGTTACAAAGTGTCCCTTGTCAGCGAGAGCGGCAACGGCACTTCTGCGGTCAGCCGCCTCTACTATGCCTGTGACGTGTCCACCACCTTTGTCAACCGCTTTGTAAGTAAACTGGCCCAAATTTAGCCCCGCACAATTTTTATTCTTCGTCATCTATAGTCTTTGCCACTCTGAAAACCTCCTCAGGAGTGGTGATACCTTCTAACACTTTAGCAATGCCGTCGTGCACCATACTTATATGGTCTGTCGGTGCCGCCCTTACAATCTGGTCGGTGGTCGGTCTTGCTGCTATTAAATCCCGCAGCTTACCAGTTATTCTAAGCAGCTCGAATATGCCTGTCCGCCCAGCCATACCTGTTTGACCGCACTGGTTACAACCGGCGCCATGATAAAACTTCGCAGCCGAGTTAATTTCTACTGAGCCATTTAGGGCTTTGATTAGATTTTCGTCGGGTTTGTAAGGCTCTTTGCACTTTGGACAAATCTTACGCACCAACCTTTGAGCCAACACCGCCTCCAATGAACTGGCTAATAAAAATGGTTCGACACCCATATCAATCAATCTGGTAACTGCCCCTGCTGCATCGTTAGTGTGAAGCGTAGAGAAAACAAGGTGTCCGGTCAACGCAGCGCGGATTGCTATATCAGCGGTTTCCCGGTCTCGAATCTCTCCAACCATTATGATATCTGGGTCGTGCCGCAGTATGTGTCTCAGACCCGTAGCAAAGGTTAGGCCTCTTTTCGGATTGACCGGCATCTGGTTAACACCTTCAAGCTGATATTCAACAGGGTCTTCTATGGTTATCATTTTCACAGCCGGCGAGTATATCTTGTTTAGCGAGGCGTAAAGTGTGGTGGTCTTGCCGCAGCCGGTCGGGCCTGTAACAAGCACAATTCCATGTGCTTTATGTAGGCATTTGTTGAAACTATTGAGGCATTGGCTGTTCATCCCCAAATCCTCGAGCGCGAACAATGATGCGGATCTATCCAGAAGTCTTAGCTGAAGACCTTCGCCAAACACCGTGGGGACGGTTGAGACACGAATGTCAATCTTTCCATTTTTGCCCATAAATTCGATGTGCCCATCCTGCGGCACAAATCGTTCGGCGATATTCATATCAGCCATAATCTTAACGCGGGATACAATTGCCGCTTGAAGTCTCTTAGACGAGGGAGTCTTTTCCACAAGCATCCCATCAATTCGATACTTTATCTTTACTTCGTGCTCAAATGGCTCGATATGTATGTCGCTTGCCCGTGCCTCAATCGCCTCCAGTATTATCAAATTCACAAGATTGACCAAGGAGGGTTCTCTGGCTAACTCGTGGAGCTTGGCAGGCGAATAATCGCCATTATCTATCTCGGTCTCGGCTCGTTGGTCGGCTGGTACGAGGTCGTCCATCATTCTTGCCACATTGCTGCCGTAGAATTTCAGTATTGAATTTTCCATCTGCAGCGGGTCAGCGTAATATCGCTGCACGGGGTAGCCGGTTACCAGCCTTAAATCCTCAATAACCTTCGGCTGGAACGGGTCCGTCATCGCCACGGCCAATCGGCCATCGTCCTTCCATAATGGCAAAATGTTGTATTTGCTGACCAATTCTGCCGGTACCAGAGAAACCATGTCAGAGCTTATCGAGATGTCAGCTAAATCTATCTTTTTTATGCCGGCCTGAAGCGCAAGTGCCTCATTTAACTGAGATTGCGTTATATACCCCAGCTCTAACAAAATCTGGCCTATGGGCCGATGTTCAACTTTCTGTTCTGCAAGTGCGAATCGAAGGCGCGACTCATCCAGATACGCTTTTTCACGAAGCAATTGACCCAGCTTTTTCTTCTTAGCTTTGTTCTTGTTTTCCTGTGAGTTCATTTCTGCCTGCCTTGCAAGTAAACCGACACCCGTCTGGTGGATAAAGCTCTACAATACTAAGTGTTTATAATAACAAGACTTATGTTATCCCAATATGAGCAAACTTTTCATAAAACGTTTGTATAGTTAGACGCTTAATAGTGCGATTTTATTACCAAAAAATGGTTTTTATCAGTAAAAACCCGCAATCTTGGTTGTCTATTCCGCTCGGTAATGAAAAATTGCGCTAAAAGTAGGGTGGGCACTGCCCACCATTTCTTTGATGGTGTGCGGTGCACACCCTACAAATCTGACGCCGTGGGTGGGGCTTTGTCTGCAGGACAATTGGTGCGGGGCTGACTCTTGTACAAAAAATCATTTGACAGCCCCATTATATCTTGCCAAAATATATAGCGGAGCGGG
>JBHIDV010000033.1:0-13468 GCA_046760285.1 Sedimentisphaerales bacterium | reverse complement strand
GTGAATGCACCTAACCGGCCGCGGGATGGTAATTGGTTAAATGATTTGAATCAACTACCAATTACCAGTTACCAGTTACCAATTACTAATCACGGACAGAATCTTTCAATACCCAGCAGTCAGGACGCACAGCAGTTGTGGCGAAGCATTATTAGTGTTGCTCAAAGCCCACCCGATAAAAAATACAAAGATAAGCTTTGGCGTTTAATTGAGCAAATCCGTTCCATTAGATTTGAACCGAAAAATCAAGCTCCTGAACCTGTTATTGTAGCCAGCCCGGTGCCGACAGTTGAACCTAATGAAACCTTATCGCCCGCAGTGACGCTGGCCGAATCCGCCGGAGGCGGAGAAAAACAACCGCAGCCCGAGCCGGACAGGATTCCCGCAGAGCGGGGTCCCAGCCCATTACCATACGAGCCGATAAGCAACAAAACTTTACAAATGCTGGAGAATCTATCGCAACAGCCCACCCAACTTTACAAGGCCTTTGAACTGGCTGAAATTTTGTTTCTCAGTGGAAATCTAAAACAAGCAGCCATGTTCTATCAGCACGCTCTCAATCGTAAGGACCCAAATGATGTTACATCAGCTCAGGATAGGGCCTGGATCTTGTTTCAAATAGGCAATTGTCTTATCCGTAGCGACCTGCCCGCTGCAAAGAAGATGTATAGGCAACTAATTATCGAATATCCCAACTGTCCATGGACTGATTTAGCTAAGGCCAGAGAGAATCTAATTGATTGGTATCTGAATGATAAACCACGGGCGCTGATTACAGAATGCAAATTCCTGCTCCCCGCTTCTGCAGGGACAAATTTACCCCTGCAAAAGCAGGGGCAGGAATGACGTCACCCCCGTGCAAGCGGGGGTTGTCTGTCGGCAGACAGATTTTAGACCTTTGGCAGGGACCCCGCTTCGCGGGAACCTTGGCATGTATTTTGTACGAGCAGCAAAATGAAAATTATCTCGGTTGAAAATGGAGTATCCAGTAAGTGAGTCAAGCCGGAACAGACAATCTAACTCGACAGTTCTTACACAGCAGGGGCCCGGGACCCCAGCCGCGAAAAATGGCGGCTGGGAGGGCCTCGAATAAGCGGAAAGACAGCACCGCGAATGTACTAATAATTGATGACGACCCTGATGGGACCCGCTTTATGCTGGAGATATTAGCTGGCAAGGGGATTGGCGCAAATCTTGCTGATGACCAAAAAGCTGCTATTGACTTTCTCGACAAGAATAGTTGCGACCTTGTATTTGTCAGCGAGAAGTTAAGTCCTCTGTCCCCCGTGTCTTCTGTCGAAGACAGAAACGGGGGCCTCGACCTGATCAGCAAGGTCAGGTCAAATTCACCGGAACTGCCGGTAATTATGGTAGCTGAACCTGCACCAGCACCGAGTATCGAGAATTTGCGTTTGGTAGCCCAGGCAGCCGTTAAGGCCATTTGCATGGGCTGTAGCGATTTTCTAATCAAACCTCTTGAGAAGCCAGTTGTCGAATCTCTGTTGGATACTTTCCTGCCTAACCACAGTGTCTGCACAGTAGCTTCGGCCCAGGAGGGCAGCCGCTGTCTTTACCAGATTGTAGGCAAAAGCCCAAAACTGATTCAAATCGTCAATTTAGCCCAAAGGATAGCTCCTACATCGGCACCAGTTCTAATAAGTGGTGAAAGTGGAACAGGCAAGGAGCTGATCTCTTTCCTTGTCCACCGCAAAAGTAAAAGGGCCCAGGGACCATACATCAAAGTCAACTGCGTGGCATTAAGTGACTCCCTTCTGGAAAGCGAGTTGTTTGGTCATGAAAAGGGTGCCTTCACCGGCGCCTATACTCAGCGCAAGGGGCGATTCGAAATGGCACATGGTGGGACATTGCTCCTGGATGAAATCACTGAAACGCCGCTGAAATTTCAGGCAAAGCTTCTGCGGATACTCGAACAGCAAGAGTTTGAACGGGTCGGAGGAAACGAAAACATCAGGATTAATGTTCGGATAATAAGCACCACTAACAAAGATTTGTTGGAAGAAGTACGGCTCGGCCGGTTCCGCCAGGACCTTTACTATCGGCTAAGTGGGGTGAGACTGGTCATCCCGCCTCTAAGACAGCGCCGCGAAGATTTGCCTGAGCTGGTATGGCATTTTGTCAATCTTTATGCACGTGACACGCAGCGCCGTATCACCAAACTTGACCCTGCGATGATGGACATTTTTGCCAAATATCATTGGCCCGGCAATGTTCGGCAGTTACGAAATGTAGTACTAACGTCACTGATTTTGGGAGTTGGTCCCACACTTTGCTTAGCTGACGTCTCCTGGCTTTTTGATGAACTGCAGCCACTACCACAGGATTCGTATTGCGTCGTGCGTGATGCGTCGTGCGTAAAAAGAAATACGCAAGACGATATACGCAATACGCAATACGATTCTGGGCTGGGCGGCATCCCGCTGGCCCAGATTGAGCGACAGGCGATTTTAGACACCTTACGTCAGACAGCAGGTAATCAGACTAAAGCTGCAAAGGTATTAGGCATCAGCGACCGAACATTGCGAGACAAAATACGTCGATATCGATCCAACGAGGCAAAATTACAGCCGGTCGGATAACCAATTAACCAAAAACAGTAATGCATAGATTAACCGCAGAGACCGCCGAGAACGCTGAGATGAAAAAAAATTAAAAAGAATATTTTCTCCGCGGTCTTTGCGATCTCGGCGGTAAAAGCAGACTCCTATGAGGGCAAGAATAGAAAATGGCAAAGGAAAAAGACAAAGTTCTGCAAGAAGGCCCACAGCAGGAAAAGAGCGATAAAAAGACTTCAGCCGGCGGCTACTTGCAGTGGATAATAATAGCTGTTGTGGCTATTTTCTGCGCGGCGTGCGGCTTTGGACTCGGCCGATTATTTGGCGGGCCGCCAGTGACGGCCCCTGCGGAAGCAAGGGCAGAACCAACCGACACACAGGTGGCAAATGCAAATAGGCAAGCAACAGATTCGCAATCCACCTCTAACGGATGGTACTACCATTTTGAGCCTGTGGTGGCAAATCTCAATGAACCAGGCGTCACACGCTATATCCGAATGGCACTGACACTGCAAATAAGTGCTCAACTGGACCAAAAAAAGGGGACCGCCCTTCTGGAGGAAAAGAACCCTCTCTTGAAAAGCTGGCTTACCATCTACCTTGCAAGTCAGAGTCTCGAAGACGTCCGGGGCAACAGGAATCTTCAGCGTATTCAATCAGAAATATTGGATGCTTTTAATGAAAAACTTTTCCCTGACGCCAAGCCTAAAATCATGAACGTTCTTTTCAAGGAATTCGCTGTGCAATGACCGGCGCAGATGCTAACAACTTAAACAGAGCAAAGATCCGCTCCGCCTTAGGCGGACTAATCGGTTCCAAGCCAGCAGATGATACACAAATAGAAGTTACTGAGTACGATTGGCATCAGCCTCACTACTTCAGCAGCAGCCAACTGGATAAACTCAACAATTTCACAAAGAAAGTAGCTACGAGTATCGCTGAAAAATTTGCTCAACTTTATCATAGTGATTTCAATGTCACCGTTACTTCGACACGCCAGCACTTTGCCAGCGAGCTCTTTGACCAAATCTTAAGCAACGGGCAAAATGATTATTACCTGGCCTTTGGCCCTGACCAGCAACCCCCGCGTCTTCTTGGCCCGCTGCCCCGACTTGCCCCCTTGCTTCCTTCGGAAGAAGGAAAGGGGGCAGGGGCAGGCGAAGACAAGAGCGGGGGTGGATTCATCAGCATACCTGCCCAAACAGCAGTTACCTGGTCGAAGCAATTACTTGGCGATGCCGAACTTGAAAAAGACGCTTCGGCTGAGCCACCCAGCAAGACTTTATCGCCACTGGAAGAATCTCTTTTGTTTGACATCGCCTGTTCAATCGTGGAGTCACTTTCTATCTCCCTGCTGGCCACGGACGGGCTGTCGGCGGTTCATAGTTTCCAGCCGGCCTCCGAGCTGGTCAAAGGTTCCGCCCCGTCCCTGCTGGCCGGGCACGGCACAGCAGAATTCTGCAAGATCACTTTTTCTGTCCAGAAAGCTGACTCAGAAAATAGCGCCGAAGCGCATCTTTTGATACTCGCCAACATACTGGCACCTATCGTGGGCAAAACCACAGAAACGGACAAGAAATTACACCCGCAGGATGTTTCAAAAGCGATACTCGAACATCTGCAGCAAATGCCAATTTCTATTACGGCTCAATTGGCGGTTACTGTGCTTACTTTTGAACAGCTAATGAGTCTTCGTCCATCTGATGTACTGTTACTTAATAAAGCAATTGATGAGCCGGTTGAACTGATTGTGGAGGGCCGAACGCTTTTTCGCGGTCAGCCCGCAAAATCAGCAGGTCAGCACGCTGTAGTCATTACGGAACTCTCCGGCAATGCAGGGCAAAATGTAAATCCGGTTACAGGCACTTAATCAGAAGGGAATCAAAGTATGGCAAAAGCAGATAAGGCCGCAGCAGAAAATGCAGAAGAAAATAAAACTCCACAGGCTGACGCTTCAAAAGTTCACTCTAAAAAGCAGGTACAGTCGGTTGAATTTGGCGAGGCGGCCGGGACTGAAGCTGCAGATTCGCCCGGCAAGTTAGACATCATCCTGGATATGAACGTACCTATTACCGTTGCTATTGGCCGAACGGAAATGCCAGTCCGCCAGCTCCTGCAGCTTGGACCCGGCTCAGTATTGAAACTCAATAAACCAATCGATGCACCGGCTGATTTGTTTCTGAAGGATTCTTTGTTTGCCCAAGGAGATGTGGTGGTAGTAGACGAACGGTTCGCCATCAGAATAAAACAGATTATTGGTGCGAATCGCGATAAGCAATAGGCAATTAGCACAAGATAGACAGGATTTACAGGATTATCTTGTTAATCCCGTCAAAAAAGGATTGATAAATGGCAGGCTCTGTACGGGAAAATCCTAAATTCCCGCCACCGGCACAGCTGCAGGCGCTCAATACACCTCTGGCTTCGGCCAGCAATATTATTTTGGCTGTAGGCCTGGTGGCAATTCTGGCCACCCTTATAATTCCCCTGCCCACCCTGTTAATGGATATGCTTTTAGCCTGCAGTATCTCGCTGGCAGTAGCCGTGTTAATAATTACCCTATCGTCAAAAGAAGCCCTCGAATTATCTACCTTCCCATCGCTTTTGCTTTTCGTGACACTATTTCGCCTCTCCCTTAACGTGGCCTCGACCAGATTGATACTTCTTCAGGCCGATGCTGGCAAAATCATCCAGACGTTTGGTGGTTTTGTTGCCGGCGGCAGCTTTGTGGTCGGACTGGTAATTTTCTTAATCCTCGTAGTTATCCAGTTCATAGTAATCACCAAAGGTGCCGAGCGAATATCCGAAGTGGCTGCTCGTTTTACTCTTGATGCTATGCCCGGCAAGCAGATGGCCATCGATGCAGACCTAAATGCCGGTATTATTACCGAGGCCCAGGCCAACGAACGCAGAGCCAAAATTGTTAAGGAAAGCGAATTCTACGGCGCCATGGACGGCGCCAGCAAATTCATTCGCGGCGACGCCAAAGCCGGACTTATAATTACCGCCGTTAATATCATCGGCGGAATGGCTATGGGTTATTCACGCGGTATGACCATTGCCAATGCTGTAAAGACCTATTCTATTCTATCCATCGGCGATGGCCTGGTCAGCCAGATTCCCTCAGTAATAATCTCCGTCAGTTCTGGCTTTTTAGTGACCAAAATCTCGTCCAGCCGGAGCGTCGGCCAGGACTTATCCAGGCAGTTCCTTAAGACCAGCCAGCCGTTAATGACGGCAGCTTTCATCATCGCTTCGATGGCGTTAGTACCCGGCTTACCTAAGGTGCCTTTTCTATTGTTGGCCACGGGCACTGTCTTGGTTGGACGAATGGCAGCTCAATCCGAGAAGACCCGCGCCAAACCCACCCCGCCTGCAACCACAAAAGCTGAAAGAGAGCCAGTGGAACAACTTCTGGACGTGGATAGAGTTTCGGTACATGTCGGCGTGCGACTGATTAGTATGGTCGACCCTCGTAAAAGCAATACCATCTTTGAGCGTATTGGAGCACTGCGCAAGGGTTTTGCCCAGCAGTTAGGCATTATTATCCCGCTGGTCCGTTTGCGGGATGATATAAACCTCGAGCCCAACGCTTATGAGATTAGACTATCAGAGATACCGGTAGCAAAAGGGCGGATAGAACCCGATATGTATCTGGCGATGGACCCCGGCACCGTCCAGAACAAAGTAGAAGGTATTGAAACTACCGAACCTGTTTACGGCCTACCCGCTTTGTGGATTACCCGCCAGAACAAAGAAAAAGCCGAATTAAACGGATATACTGTCATCGACCCTGAATCGGTCTTTATTACACACCTATCCGAAACGCTCAAAAAACACGCTGATGAATTATTGACCCGCGAGGATGTGCAGCTACTTGTAGACCGACTGCGTAAGAGTCAGCCATCATTGGTCGGAGAAGTGGTTGGCGCCGACGGCCAAGTGCCTATTGGATTACTTCAACGTGTGCTTAAAAACCTCTTAAGAGATGGAATACCCATTCGTGAATTAGTCGTCATACTGGAATCGCTGTCAGAACACGCTGGCAAAACTAAAAACACCGCTGCTTTAACAGAGTTAACTCGAAAATCCTTAAGCAGAACCATAACCGAACAGTATAAAGACCAGGCTGGCAAAATTTCAGCTATAACCCTGGACCCGGCATTCGAGCATCAGATAAGCTCAACTTTGCAACAGGAAGCAGACCAGATAACTCTGGCCTTACCGGCTGAGGTGGCGATGCAGATGAGCAGAAAAATCACACAAGCCTTCAAAGCGGCGATGGACCAGGCCAAAGACAAGGTGGTTTTGCTGTGCGATTCGAGATTGCGCTGGCCACTGTCGAGCATGCTATCACGAACAGTACCTTTGCTGCCGGTCATAGCTTATGACGAAATCGTGCTGGGAACCGAGGTAGAGCCAATAGAAACAATAACCGTCGAGCAGACCGAATCCCCAGTGGTTGAACAACAGCCAGTCCCAGCCTTGGCAGCGGGAGCAAACTCGTCCCGGTAAACTGGAGATGCAAAACTATGAAAAGCATGAAACCCGAATGCGTGGCAGCCTCAAAGCCGAAGGCTTTGGGGATGGCCAAACTTCCTGCAAGGGCCACCCCATCGCCAAGCTGCGCTTGACGCTGCCACCCTTCGGGATTCGAATTTCGGATTTATACAAAATATGGGATATGAATTATGCCTTTACGCGTTAGATCAATTGCCCTCAGCAGTGCTGTGATATGTTTTTTCGGCCTGAGCTTTATCAGTTGGTTCAGTGGCCTTTCGCCATTTACTTGTTGTAGGCGGGCTCTGTTAGGCGCGATAGTTGCGTATGTAGCAACCAGCTTAGCGGTAAGAGCAATTAACACTATTTTGACCAATGCCATGATTACGAGCCAGATGAACAAGGGTTCCCGCAAAGCGGGGTCCCAACAAAAGGACAGGGCCAGTGACAGTAAAGACTAAAAATATTCCTGTAGTTGCCCGCAAGGCAGGGTCCCCGCAAGAGTCTGTCGAGGATAACGCTGAGCATCTAAAGACTGTGGCACTGCGGACGTATTCAAGGCAAAAAAAACCCGCCACCGGCGGGCTCGACGATGAGCAGATAGCCCAGTTTCTGCCACTGGTTCATAAAATAGCTCGCCGGGTGGCAACATATCTTAAGCCGCCGTTATCTTTTGAGGATCTGGTCTCAGCGGGCACCGTTGGATTAGTTAAGGCTGCCCGTGATTTCGACTCATCTCACCAAGCCGAGTTTAAGACTTACGCCTATATCAGGATAAAAGGGGCCATCCTTGACGAGTTAAGAGGCTCGTCTCTGCTGCCTGCAAATCTTAACAAGCAGGTCCAAAATGCTCGCCAGTTCTGCCAAAAAATCGCTGAACAGACAGGGACCACACCCAGTGATGACCAGTTAGCGGAGAAACTGGGAATAACAGTTGATGAAGTTTACCAACTTTTTGAAAAAGCTCGTGCCCAGCATTTTGTCTCCATTGATGAGTTTGGCTTCGACCCTCGCTTGCGCGCCGACAAGCTAAGCAGGCCCGATAAGCAACTGGAACGAGCTGAGCTGGTAGATAAACTAACAGAGGCCATCCAGCAGTTGGACCAGAGGCGACGGCAGATTATTTTGCTTTATTATCAGCAGCATCTAACTATGAAGCAGATAGCGCAGCTTCTAAAGATTACCGAATCCCGCGTCAGCCAACTGCACGCCGGTGCTATATTCCATTTATCTATAAAATTGAGGCAATGGAAAGATGGCAGATAATGATTACAACATAATAAAGCCGGTAGAAGGTTTGCAAAATATCGCAGGCTTAACCGGCGCCAAACGTCGTGAGGAAAGAAAACGTCGGCAGAACTTACCCGGCGAGCAGGAGGAGGAACGTGAATCCGCCGAAGGTCCGCCCAGTGGCGGAAACCAGTCGGTGGACCAAGAGAACAGCGACAGTAAACCTACCGATGATAAAAATGATCGGCATTCTATTGATTACTGTGCTTGAGGGGACCCCACTTCGCAACGTATTGCGAAGTGGGAACCCGACTCGATATTTCGAGTAGTGAAAGGCAAATTATAAATGGCTGAAATAGTAGGACAAATTCTTAAAAGCGAGGAAGTTAAACTCGAAGGCCAAGTCCAACTTAATGCGGCCCGGCCTCAGCCCACCCCCGTGCCCCTGGGGGGCAAGAACGGGGGCAGACTAACAGCAAACATCGTAGAAAACCAGCCCGAGTTTGCCATTATAGAAATAACCTGCTGTTGCGGTGCAAGAACGTATTTAAGGTGTGAGTATGAAAGATGATTGGAGAAAAATAATGCAAGCTTACAAAAAAATGGTTCGACAGAGTCGAAGTCCTTACCGTCCTGAGCGAAGTCAGAAGACAGAAGACAGAGGTCAGAAGATAAAAGAAATCTGTTTTCTATTCTCTGTCTTCTGTCCTCTGGTTTTATCGGGCTGCTCGTCGCCCCCAGGGCAGGTTTCGGGGCCGCCTCAGCGTATTGACCAGCAGCCCGTCCTCCGTAGCACTGCGGAGGGTGGACAAAGTATCTCAGTGGCAAAAAGGTTTCATCCGCCTGTGGCGGATGCCGGCCAAGGCCAAACCGCCGTAGAATCCGCTATAGAATTATCCCAAAAGTACGCCAAACTCTCCGAGCAAGCGGGCCTGCTGCAGAGGCAAAATCAGGACCTTATCGCCGAAAACAGCCAACTCAAAGAGCAGGTCGCTAACCTTGACGCTAAATTGAAGCAGACACAAAAGGAACTAACCGAAGCAAACAGCCTTCTGATTGAGATGCGTATCGAGTTAAATAACTGGAAAGCCGATGTTCTGGGCTTTCGGGATGAGATGCGAGAAGCTGAAATAACCCAACTGGAGGCCCTGCTTAAGATACTTAAGATTCTCGGCGCAGAGGTTACGAGTCCGCCTGTGGCGGACGCTTCACGGGAACCTACTGAATCAGCCCAGGCTGACCACGCCCTTGCTGCAGAGGCGGGGCAGCATAAATCCCAGGAAACTTCAAATCAGGATAAAACAAATGAATAGTTGCGAAAAACAATGCAAAAATCAAAAATCAGAAATCAGATGTCAGAAGTCAGAAGTCAGAAGTCAGAAGTCAGAAGCCTGCCCTGAGCGAAGCCGAAGGGACAGAAGTTCTGTCCTCTGTCCTCTGTTCTCTGTCCTCTGTCCTCTGTTCTCTGTCTTCTGTCCTCTGGTTTTGTCCGGCTGCCAGCTCCACACAGCTTCTGTGCCGAAAGCAGACTGCTATTATCTAAACCCGGATAAAGATCTGTGCACCATTGGCAGAGTTGCTATTGTTGAGTTAGACAACGATTCGCCTTTGCCCCAAATTTCTGTTGATATAACCGAAGCGCTTTTTCTGGCGCTGCAGAAGAAACAGATTTTCGGTTTGACGATGGTTCGCCAGGACGAGCCTACATGGCGCAGCTTGCAGTTGGATTTGGACTCAACCTACAGCCTTGAACAATTATCAGCCATCCGTAAGACATTAAAATGCGATGCTGTATTGGTGGGCACTATTACCCAATATAAGCCTTATCCTCATATGGCCATTGGTCTTCGTATGATGCTTTTGGACCTAAAGGACGGGCAATTGCTATGGGCCATAGAACAAGTTTGGGATAGCGCCGATAAAACCATTGAATCTCGGATAAAAAACTATTTGCACAGTCGAATGCGTTCCGGTCTTGCGCCTTTGCGTGAGCAGTTGGTAGTTGTTAGCCCACTTAAGTTCATTAAATTCGTAGCTTATGAAGTAGCCGAAACGTTACAGCCTGAAAGATAATAAGATGATAAACTCGGCCCACCCATGCAGCACAGGTGGGCTGAAAAGGTGTATTTTTTACCACGGGCGGTAAAAAATTCCTAAAAGACTTAAAGTTTTGTAAAAACCGTGCGAAAAAGATTGTAGATTAACAGTGTTGGTGATGTAATGATAGATAGAATAGAGACCGGCCAAATTCAGGAACTTTTGCGAAATTCCTCGTCAAACCAGCTTGGCTCGGCCAAGGGCTCCCAGCCACAAAAAATGGCGGCTGGCAGCCCCAAGACTACCCCAAACAATAGTGCGGATGTGTATTTACAGGTCGATTACGCCTCTTTGATTAATAAGGCAACACAGATTCCACAGGCAGACGCTGAAGCTGTCCAACGGGCGCAGCAGTTATTGGAGTCTGGACAGCTTGAAAGTCAGGACAGAATTCGAGAAGCCGCAGAAAACATCATAGAATCTGGTATCTAAGAACCTCGGAGAAAAACCATCCCCAATCCACCTGCGGTGGATTGAGGCTGCCACCCAATAAAATTGGCAAAGAACGTGTATAATGGACAAATTCAAAAAGCTTTGGAAATATTATCTACTGCAAAGCGTATTGGCTGCCGCTATTTTCTCTATCCTCGTCTTTGTCCTGGGTAGAGAAAAGATGGTCTTGATAAGCACAATGGGCGCTACCAGCTTTATCGTATTTGCAATGCCCAACACCATCTCGGCAAAAACAAGAAACGTTGTCGGCGGCCATCTGGTGGGTTTAGCCTCCGGAGCTATATTGTACTTCGCTACTCTGCCTTATTTGCTCGCTTATCCCCTGGTCGTCGGAATCGCTATTTTCCTTATGGTGGCACTGGATGTCGAACACCCCCCTGCTGCAGGCACAGCTTTAGCCGTGATAATAAATGAGGTTTCTTGCGATGCCTTCATTACCGTGATGGTAAGCGCATTAGTACTGTCCCAGTGCCGCTATTATATGAGACACTACTTAAAGGACCTGGTATAGACTGCCCTGCTCAAGATGGGTGGCGTTCGCAAATCACAAAGCTCAATCTCAAACGTAACAATCAAGAATCTGTCCCATTAGGCCCGCCTGTGGCGGGATCCGCCCATGGCGGACCCTTGACATATCCAATAAGCCCGGATAGACGACCGAATTGCTGGTGTACCTTACCCAGACATTCACAGTAACAGCATCGTCGCTGCTGTGGTGTTCGTTATGTAGACGATCTCCGCTCACTAATGAATTGGTGGTTTTAGTAAGAGCAATAGTCCTAACAACTTTGCACGCGATTTGCTTCCTCATTCCATCAACCCCCATGGGTATAAATTTATGTTAGCAAATTCTGGCAATTAAATCAAGCAAAATCGCACCACCCTTAGCGGCGCAATTAATACTGTTTCTGTTTAAGGCGGTATTGTCTCCAGTAAAGCGATATTATAGGACAGAAAATTTCACTGTGAATAAAATCAATTTGCAGCTAAAATATTTTGTATGAGTCTCGAATTTGGTATTGCTTGGGCCTAAATATCTGGCAGGCTGCTTAAGGAGTTTGCCGATGCAGATTATTGCCAAGTGTCCGCGGTGTAGTAACAATTGGCTCTTAGATAGCGGTGCAGCGGATAGAAGAATAAGGTGTCGAAAGTGCGGCAAGCTATTCAAAGTCCCAGAACTGGCCAAGCTACCAAAGGCAGTTAAGGTCATAAGGCAAGCGAAAAGCTCAATTTATGTAGATGAAGCCGGCAAAACCTACGGCTAAAGACCTCCTATTCACTTAGGGCGGGCTTTGAGGCTGCCACCCTGTCGAGCAGCTCAGCCTAAAGACTTTTTTGCTTTTCTTCTTCTGACAAGGGCTCGTTTAGTGAGCCGGAGCGGAAGCCCTGCAGGTCAACGGCTACGAACTTAAAGCCCAGCGATTTTATCTTATCAACGATTCGCGAGCGAAGCGGCTCGGTGGCCACTTTTTTGATATCTTGCGGATTCACTTCGATTCGAGCAATATTATCATGATGGCGAACACGAAATTCAATCAGACCTAATGCCCTCAAGAAATCCTCTGCCTGCTCGATTTGCTTCAGCCGTTGCTCTGTGACCTCCAGACCGTAGCTGATTCTTGAAGCCAGACAAGGTGAAGCTGGCAAATCTGCTGTAGGCAGATTCATTTGCCTGCTTAACTGACGAATATCATCTTTCGTCAGTTCCGCTTCCATTAGCGGACAGCGGACACCAAAGACTTTTGCCGCTCGATTGCCTGGCCGAAAATCATCTTTATCGTCAAAATTGCTGCCGCAAATGATGCAGTTAAAATGTTTCTGCTTAGCAATATTAGTAAGGATTCCATAAAGATGTGATTTGCAATGGAAACAGCGGTCGGCCTTATTGGCCGCATAGTCACTATCTTCAACTTCATCTACCTGTGTCTCCAGGACCTGCACTCCAATAATCTTGGCGCACTTTACCGCTTGGTCGTATTGGGATTTGGCCAAAGATGCGCTGACACCTATGCAGGCTAAGACGTTCTCAGCGCCCAGCGTATCGACCGCCGCCTTCAAAAGAAACGTGCTATCTACACCTCCGGAGTAGGCAACGACCACTTTACCCAGCTTTCTGAGTATTTCCTGAAGCAGATGGTACTTTTCTTGGAGATTCATAAAGCCGATGGAGGGATTCGGACCCTCAACCCCAGCTTTACGAAAGCTGTGCTCTACCATTGAGCTACATCGGCTTTTATATTGGCTATCGTACTTATCATTGACTGGTTTGTAAAGAGGCTTAATTCGGTCAATTAGCAGGCGTCGTGGACGGAGGATGGAGGACAGATGACTGTACTCTGCCTTCTGTCTTCTGTCATCTGTCTTCCGATTTGAAAATTGGCTTTGATTGGCTTTGTTTTCACCAAGTGTCCTGTTCGATTTTTCCTCATAATCCCTTGCTATATCTAATCTTACATCCATTTGACTTTTTCAAAAATTGGCTTTGTTTTGCAAAACAAGGCCGATTTGTAGAGGCTTCTCGATAATTGTAGAAAAAGTTTGTCTGCACCCTGATTTCCTGTTGTCCTGCTTGCCTGGTTTGCCTATTTTCTCCAACATCTGGTATCCAGCATCGA
>JBHIDV010000032.1:0-13501 GCA_046760285.1 Sedimentisphaerales bacterium | reverse complement strand
AAACTCATACTGTATCCAGGTCGGCTGCGGCCCAGTCATACTACTAACCCATATAGCCGCTTCCTCAGTTGAGTGCAGGTCATTATCATCCAGTCCTGAGCCGTCGATGGTCTTTTCAGGCCCTGAGTCTACGTTGAACTGGCTGGAGGCGGTGGCGGTTATATTCTCGATGGGATAAGAAAACAGCTCAGTCGTAAAACTCCAGATTTTGCCTGGGTGTACCGTAAAGTCGGGCGGCCCATTCACCTCATCGACGCGCCAGTAGTAAGTCTTGCTGAAATCAAGGCGTTGGGCTGGAGCATAGCTGGCGGCGCTCTGGGTGACCCCGCCGATACCGGCGTTGACGTCGTCGAAGCTCTCACTAAGGTAAACTGTGTGCCCATTGACCGGCGGCACAAAATCTCCCGGCTCCCAGCTAAGGGTCACATCTCGCGGCACATCTATCGCTCCATCAGCCGGGCTGGGCTTCGTAGCATGTGCAATGGTGGTAAAATATTCTATATGCAGTGTCGCCGAGTCGTCCCCTGGCCCAGCCTCGGCACATCGAGTGTACTGCTGGGTGGGATTGTCCGGGTCCGGGCCTAATATCAGCACCAGGGCATTGCCGCTGACCCAGCCGGGCTGGTTGACTATCTCGTTGATGATGGAGGAGATGTCCGGGGTCCGCTGGTCAGGGCCTCGGGCACCGACGGTAGTCCAAGTCGGCGGCACATTCCACACCACCTTGGCCTCTGTTCTGGGCCTGTCGCTAACATTAGTAAGGTCGGTGGAAACAAACTTAGGGGCATTGGGACTCAGCTCACCATCAATGAGCACACTAACGGGCTGTGTGCCGCCTTTTGTCTCATCTACCTGGAACTGTATCCACGCCTCGACGACCAGGACACCCTGGGGAATACGCACGTTTGGATAGCGCAGACCTATTATTTGGCCATCCAAGATCTCCAGATCGCTGCTGTCCATATACATCCTTCCCGGCTGCTGTTCAACATCATCCATATCGTCAGTGATGCTGCTCTCCCACACTAACTGGCCGAAGGCCACATTTGTACCGGCCAGAGCCAGTACCAAAACAAAAGAAATTAGATAAGTCAATTTTCTACACATGATAGTTCTCCTTCTTGCAAAAAGTTAGACTGTAACCGAACAAAAACCAAGAACCAACTTTTTTCATATACTCTTCCTCCAACAAAAAGGTTAAAAATAATTATGCCTTGGCTACACACCAAAACAGAGGACAGAATATCTGATTTCTGACTTCCGACTTCTGAATTCTCAATTCTTTTTGACTCTACCTCCTTCCTTCAACAATCTAAATATATTGATTCAGCGGCAGAAAGCCTGCTTTATTGTTTTGTGCCTTACACCATATAAATGCTTCCTCTCAGGAAGAAAAAATCGTGGAAAATCTGGCAGCTCAGGCCTGTCCTTAGCATAGCCGAAGGAAGCAAAAAATCACACACCTTCGTTGCTCTATTTATACCAAAATAGACGCCTTTAATTCAAGCAAAATCTTCCATTTTATCGCCCCTAAATCAACCTTTTTTCAGGCCTTAGGGCCGATTTTTGAAAATCCAGCTAAACTTTGCCATTGAAGGTTCTGGCTTACGACAAATCTATGATTGTTTTAGAATAGCCTATTATTGGCATGGTTCAATCTTGGGTGGCAGCCCCAAACCTGCCCTGAGCGAAGTCGAATGGCACGGCTTGGGGCTGGCAAAGCCCTGATTAAATCAGGGGGGCGTAACCATCCCCAAATCCTCCCGCTTCTGCAGGGGCAATTCCTGCTTTCGCAGGGTACGTGTTTAGCCGCATATTATCGAAGACCATCCCCAAGCTTGGACTCCTCATTATCGGAGTCCTGCGCTTGGGGCTGCCACCGTTGACTTAATCAATTTTATGGGGTGGCAGCCTCAAAGCCGTAGGCTTTGGGGATGGTTTTTCCTCCCAGAATCTGATTTATTTGAATCGTGCCCTATTATTGCTTATTTTTTGTTAAAAAAGCGCACATTTTTGCAAGTTTTTACCAATTTTTGCTCATTTTTCAAATGTCCCGTAGATAACCACAACCACCTATTATGCCTCATGTAGTACCGGGAATTTTCCTTCTCTAAACTTCTCATATTCGCCATATTAACGCTACTGAGCATCAGTTTCTCAGTGC
Source organism: Sedimentisphaerales bacterium (assembly GCA_046760285.1). GTDB lineage: Bacteria > Planctomycetota > Phycisphaerae > Sedimentisphaerales > Anaerobacaceae > JBHIDV01. The sequence continues at coordinate 11,337 of JBHIDV010000032.1, read as the reverse complement.
TGTGAAGGCTATACTTTTTCTACTTCTACCACCAACCAGCAACATGGGATAAGCGATATAGCCTGATATAGATGCAAAAGCCCCGATGAAAGCGAGGCTAAGGCATTGATTTGAAGGAGGTTACGTTTATTTTTATTTCTTGGGAAGTCTCAGTCCCACTAAGAAGGTGTAACGTCCATCGTTGATTAAAAACAAATAAGTGCCTTTTTTGGCACCTTTTTCTATCGCGTCGTAAAATTCTTCAGCGTTTTTGACCGGCTTTCGGTTGACCTCCATAATAAGCATTCCGGCTTTAATGCGTTTACGTGCGGCTTCCGAGCCGGACTCCACTCTCGTAACGAGCACACCGCTCAGCTCTTCGTAGCCCAGACGCCGAGCTAATTCATCTGTGAGTGTTTGCACAGTAAGGCCTAATTTTTCCACTGCTTCTGTCGGCTCACCTGTTACGCCGCCGCCCGCGGGGCGTTTGCCCAGCCTGGCAGTAAGTTTCTTGCGTTTGCCGTCCCGCAACACCACGATTTCTACCTTTGTACCGGGTTTTAGCATGGCGACCCGGTTACGGAACTCATTAGCGTTTTCGACCTTTTTGCCATTGAATTCGACAACGACATCATACGGTTCAATCCCGGCTTTTTCGGCTGCCGAGCCTTCGGTGACCTCGCCGATAGCAACACCCTTGGTGTCTTCAAGGCCTAACGACTCGGCCACGACAGGGTCCAGGTCACGGATCGAAACACCTAAGAAGCCACGGACTACTTTTCCGGTCTCGACTAACTGTTTACGTATGGCTTTGGCCATATTTATGGGGATTGCCAGGCCGATGCCTATATTGCCGCCCGGGCCGATGATGGCAGTATTAATCCCCACTACTTTGCCATCGAGGTTCAGTAGCGGCCCACCAGAATTGCCAAAGTTTATGGCGGCATCGGTCTGAATGAAATCTTCAAATTCAGCCACACCAATATTACTTCGGCCTTTAGCGCTTACGATACCAGCAGTTACGGTATGGCTTAATCCAAAGGGATTTCCGATAGCAATGACCCATTCGCCGACCTCCAGAGCATCGGAGTCACCCAGTTCAAGAGTATGTAGGTTATCGGCATCAATTTTTATCACCGCCACATCGGATTCCCGGTCTGTGCCGATAATTTCAGCAGTAAATTCTCGGTCGTCTGCGAGCTTGACGGTTACTCTTTCGGCCTCACCGACCAGGTGATTGTTTGTGAGAATATAGCCATCGGACGAAATAATAAAGCCAGAGCCACGAGCCACTTGTCGCGATTTCGGCTTCTCGTAACGACGCTGAGGGAACCGGAAGTAGAAAAATTTATTGAAAAAATCATCATCGAAAGGGCTAAACGGCTCGGCAAACGGCCAGTCTCGCAATGTTGGATAGTCTTGTAGCGTGACGGTCTTTTCAACCTCGATGCCGACCACCGCTGGCGAAGCCTTTTCCGCAATTGAAGCAAAGGCGTTACCCATGCGGCGTAAGGTATCAATGCTGTTTGTATCCTGTGCAAGAGCCGGCAGCGATGACGCAAAGAACAAAACAATAAAGAAAGTTGAAATTATAAAATAACGTGAGCAACTGTTTTTCTTTTTTGTAGTGGAAATCTGCATTTTTGGCCTCCTAAATTCCTTAGACTGTAACTACGGTTACCAAAGCTAATAATCTAGATTTACATAAAACTAATACGATTTTATAGTTAGTACGTTCACAGCGTCAAAGGTTTTTTCATATAAACCTAATAAAAAGTTGGCAGGTTAGCTGGTTGGCAAGATGGAGGCAGAAAACTGAGTGTTTTGAGGTCGCCTGTCAATACTACTAAAAAATAAGCGGGGCCTATACTCGGCCAGTATAGGCCCCGAGGCCGTACAAAGCAGCAGGTCTATCCTCCAAGCAAGACGATGTTACCTACCTGCAAGTAATCATTTTCCGAAACCAGGTGGGACATAGTCGCCTTCGTAAAATCTTACGCCATCTATCCAAAATTCACCCGCTGCAAAGCCTATGTGGAATGTGATGCTGCCTGGACTGACGTCCGTAGTAAAAACAGGAGTTGTTATGCTATATTCTGCCCATTCTTCGGTCATGGTGATGACCTGCTCACCATATCCTGTCCACGGAGCTTGTTGCAGTTCCGGCTTGAAATTGATATCCATTGTACCTTGCTTGGATTTGAGCCAGGCCGAAAGAGTGTATTTCTTGCCTGCTTCGAAAACAAGGCCTCCTTGGTTCAGACCACTATCCCAGAAATTAGCACCTGGTGTGTTAACCGTAACGTGTAGACAAGAGCTTCCCTCAATCGGGGCTTCGGGAACTGCTGCGCCCGCCAGTTCTCCAATCACTTCTACGGTAACGTCGCCCCACACGCCCCACGGCTCAACAACACCGTCTTCAAAGCCGCCATTAGCCAGTATATTTACGACTTCGCCTGGTACAGTTATGCCTTCAGGTGGGACATAGTCGCCTTCGTAGAATCTTACGCCATCTATCCAAAATTCACCCGCTGCAAAGCCTATGTGGAATGTGATGCTGCCTGGACTGACGTCCGTAGTAAAAACAGGAGTTGTTATGCTATATTCTGCCCATTCTTCGGTCATGGTGATGACCTGCTCACCATATCCTGTCCACGGAGCTTGTTGCAGTTCCGGCTTGAAATTGATATCCATTGTACCTTGCTTGGATTTGAGCCAGGCCGAAAGAGTGTATTTCTTGCCTGCTTCGAAAACAAGGCCTCCTTGGTTCAGACCACTATCCCAGAAATTAGCACCTGGTGTGTTAACCGTAACGTGTAGACAAGAGCTTCCCTCAATCGGGGCTTCGGGAACTGCTGCGCCCGCCAGTTCTCCAATCACTTCTACGGTAACGTCGCCCCACACGCCCCACGGCTCAACAACACCGTCCTCAAAGCCGCCGTTAACCAGTAAATCTACGACTTCTTCTGGTACGGGTAAGGGGCGGCCGACCAAGATGTCGTCGATGTAGAGTATCCCGGTGCTATCTGGCTGGGGAGCAGCCTTGTCGCCAACGCCAATAGTCATCTTCTTGATGCTTTGCGGATTGACGCCGGTAAAGTCCGCCAGGTCAATACTCCACTGTGTCCAGGTGCTTATGGTCGTCGCAGCAGGATCGGGATGTCTGACCTCAGCAGACTTGCCAGAACTATCTTCCAGAGCTACATACATCGGCGCAGCAGTGTTGGCAGGCTGGTCCACACCGATGTCTGCCACCTGCCAGTCACCCGTAACTGCGCCGGTAATGGTAACATCAGAGAATTCAGCCACACATGATACACCAGACTGATGGCTGGTCAATGCCAAGCCGATGTAGGCGCTCGGAGACATGTTGATAGTCTGCGGGTTCGGAGAGGCATCGCCACCAGTGCCAGGCGGCACCTGCGTCCAGTTAACACCATCCTCTGAGTAATAACCGGTGAACTGAGCGCCCTGGCGTACCAGCTTAACCCAACCGGGGGTCGTGAAGCCTACATCGTGGTGTGCTGAAAATGAGCTGGCATTCGCGGTCGGGCGGTTCTGGAAGGCTATTCCGTGGCTTACCGTAGGCGTTATGGCCATAAAGGCGTGTCTGGAGCCGCCATCGAGGCTCTCACGGATCATCACGCCGGCCTTCCGCCATTCATTCGTGCCTGGCCCGCCTATACTGACAACCTTTGCGATGATCTGGCCATCGCCATTTAGCTGCTTGTAGGCGTAGCGGAACTCGTCAGCCGTGCCCCAGATATCTGCACCATCAGCGCTCATGGTGAAGGTGCCAGCAGGCGATTCCTGGAAGGCTACCGGATTACCTCTGAACCACAGGTTCAAGGAGTTGGCACCGCCTCTGGTCCAATCCTGTGGTGTATCGAACGTGCGTTCGGCCTCCGAGTATCTCACCCCAGCGGTATTGTCATAATGAAGTGGCATCGACTGATTACCACCGTGAACGATAGTCTGCTCCGCAAATGGAGGCACATTGTAACCTACTTGCGAGCCGTTTGCAGCAACGCCCCAGCCATCTATCCACGTATCGAATATCCGGTCGGGTTCATAGTCGTTGTAGTCCTCAAAGTCGTCTACAACAGAGTACTCTACGGTGGAGAAGTTCCAGACTTCACCTTCCCAGGAACTGGGGCTCGCAGCTTCGTTGACCTCATTGACCTTCCAGTAGTAAATCTGTCCATACTCCAGAGGGGGCTGATAGCTGCTCTCGCTCACTGTAGCCACAAGGGCTGTACCATCGATTACGGCCTGTCTATCGGTGCTGAAGTAGACCTCGTGCGAGGCGGCCTCTCTTCCCGCTCGCCAGTCAAGAACGGCATCCAGCGCCACATCTGTTTGTCCTACAGCAGGCTGGGGTTCTCTTGCCTGGACCGGTACATAGAAGAAGCGAACCTCACTGAGACCATATTGGGTCAAGATGCCTCCCCAATTGCTGTTGGCAGTAAGCCTGACATATTTCGCTATCACACCACTAAGGTCAACGGTGGTATTGTGAGCATAACCAGGCGTACCAGGTGCCCGGGCAAACTCAACAGTTGCCAATGTAGTCCAGTTGGCACCATCACTGGAATACTCAATGGTAACATCCTTAACCCCCATGCCGACCACCGGCTCAATCGCCTGATTGGAGTTCCAAACCCACAGCTCGTGCAACTTATAAGCCTGGTCGAACTCATACTGTATCCAGGTCGGCTGTGGGCCAGCTATATTGCTGATCCATGCATCTGCCTCCTGTGTTGAGTGCAGGTCACTGGCATCCAGTCCTGAGCCGTCGATGGTATTTTCCGGCCCGGTGTCTGGGCTGAACTGGCTGGAAGCTGTAGCCGTTATAGACGTACCGGCGATGGGATAAGCAAACGGCTCGGCCGTAAAGCTCCAGACGTCGCCTTTGAAAACCGTGGAATCAGGCGGAGCATTGACCTCATCGACCCGCCAGTAATAGGTCTGGCCGAATTCCAGAAGACCCTCAGGGTCATATGTAGTCGCGGTCTGGCCTTGACTAGCCAGCACGCCCAGCGGATTGGTGGTATCGGCATTATTGACGTCGTCAAAAACGGTGCCGAAGTACACGTTGTGCGTGTCGGCGAACGCGCCCGGTTCCCAGCTCAATACCGCATCCTGAGGTACGTCAACTGCGCCGTCATCGGGACTGGGTTTCGCAGCCGTAACTCTTGGTCTGAAAACAGGTGGGACATAGTCGCCTTCGTACCATCTTACGGCATCTACCCAGAACTCGCCCGCTGTCATAGCTATGTGGAATGTGATGGTCGCCGGATTCACGTCCGCGGTAAAAACAGGAGTTGTTGTACTATATTCCGCCCATTCTTCGGTTATGGTCATCATCTGCTCACCATATCCCGTCCATGGGTCTTGTCCCAGCTCCGGCTTAAAATTGATTTGCAGCGTACCTGACTTGGACTTAAAAAAGGCCGAAAGAGTGTATTTCTTGCCTGCTTGAAAAACATGGCCTATGTGCTGCAGACCGGCATCCCAGAAATTTCCACCTGCTGTGGGAACCACCACGTGTAGACAATAGTCTCCCTCAACCGGACCTTCCGGTACCGCTGCGCCCACCAATTCTGTCACCACTTCTGGGGTAGCGTTGCCATATACGTTCCACGTTTCCGGTTCCCATGTGTTTAACGGCCCTGCAGGACCATTCTCAAAGCCACCATTCTTCAATATATTTTGGACTTCTTGTGCGTGGCTTGGACTGAATACCATGAATCCTATCAAAAAAACTGCTGTCAACCAGATTACTTGAATTCTCATAATACTTCCTCCTTACTAATCAGTCGCTCTGCGACTTAACTCGGTTGACTTGGCAATAACAAAACAAATTAAGACCAGTTTTTTCAGCATAATAGTCCTCCAAAAAAAAGGTTACAATATAATGGTTAATCAGCACAAATTTTTAGTAGTTGGCTCTACCTCCTTCCTTCAAGAATCTAAATTTATGGTATAAGAATTTGTTTTTTGCCACGAGTTTGCACGAATTTGCACCAATTCATCCTCTTTTATTCGTGTCTTTTCGTGTTCATTCGTGGTTAATTTAAGAATACTATATTGATTCTGCGGCAGAAAGTACATATTAAAGCTAAGGAACTTATTTACCCTCTCTGGTCGGCGAACTAAAATTGATAGACCTCTAAGTATATATACCATATCAGACACTATCATTTCAAGAAAAATCTTCCATTTTATCGGCCTTAAATCGGCCTTATTCCAAGCCAAGCCGTCCCTGGAGAGATAATCAGTAATCAGGTCTTTGTCTGTCAACTTGGCGTAATCACCCCTTTTGTTATGCCAAAATTGGCATCTCTTTGCCGTAAAGATACATCTGAACTCGAGTTGCTGTCAATTTTTGTATTACGTAATTGCTTTCGGTAAAAGCAGTTAAGAGCAGAAAAGCCAAAATGGTTTCCTACCTGCACAAAACCTGGTATATTTTTTGCTACTTTGGTGTAAAGTGTAAACTGTGCGCAATATTAACTATTTAGTCCTTTCATTAGTTTAGTAGGAGAGAAGCGATTATGGCAGTCAAACAATTGGCATTTGAATCTGATGCACGAGCTTCGCTGCTGGCCGGTGTGGAAAAACTGGCCGCAGCGGTCAAACCAACTCTTGGCCCCAGAGGCAGAAATGCCGTCCTCGATAAAAGCTGGGGCGGACCAACCGTAACTAAAGACGGCGTGACAGTGGCTGAAGAAATCGAGCTGCACGACAAGAACGAAAATTTAGGCGCTAAACTGGTAAAAGAAGCCGCAAGCAAGACCTCGAAGGTGGCTGGCGATGGCACAACCACCGCTACCGTCCTGGCAGAGGCAATATTTAAAGAGGCTTACAAAAACATCACCGCAGGTGCTGACGCTATGGCCCTGGCTCGCGGTCTGCACCAGGCCTGCAAGGCAGTAACCGATAAGCTGGCCCCTCTGGCCAAACCTGTCGACATATCTAAGGCCACCGACATAATCAATGTCGCATCGGTATCGGCTAATAATGATGTCGAAATTGGAAAGATTATGGCTGAAGCCTTCCAGCGAGTGGGCAAAGACGGCGTTATCACGGTCGAAGAGGGCAAAAGCTTTGAGACAACGGTTGATTTTGTCGAAGGTATGCAGTTTGACCGCGGCTATCTTTCGCCACATTTCGTAACCGACACCGAGAATATGGTCTGCGAGCTGGAAAAGCCATATATCCTTGTTCACGAGGAAAAAATCAGCAGTGTAACTAAGCTTGTGCCACTGCTGGAAAAGGTTGCCAAAAGCAAAAGGCCGCTGCTGGTTATCGCAGAAGACGTGGAGAGCGAGGCCTTGGCGATGTTAGTGGTTAACAAACTGAAAGGCATACTGCAGGTCGCAGCGGTCAAGGCACCCGGCTATGGAGACCGCAGAAAGGCGATGCTGACCGACATTGCCACCCTGACCGGTGCAGAGCCGATATTCAAAGACCTGGGAATTGAAATGGAAAATATTAGCGTCAAACAGCTCGGCCAGGCCAAGAAGGTAACTATCGACAATGACAATACCATCATTGTTGAAGGGGCTGGCAGTGAAGAAGCTATCACTGGCAGAATCAAGCAAATTAAAGACGAAATAGAAACCACCACCAGTGATTACGACCGGGAGAAACTGCAGGAACGGCTGGCTAAGCTAACCGGCGGTGTCGCCCAAATCAATGTCGGGGCGGCCAGTGAAACAGAAATGAAAGAAAGAAAAGCTCGGATCGAAGATGCCCTGCACGCCACCAGAGCAGCCATTGAAGAAGGCATCGTACCCGGCGGAGGGGTGGCGCTTATCCGCAGTATCGATGCAATCAAGCAATTGAAATTGCAAGGCGATGAACAAACCGGTGCCGATATATTAGCAAAGGCTCTTACCATGCCCTGCTATTACATTGCTGCAAACGCTGGGGCAACGCCGAACCTGGTTGTTAACACAGTCAGCGAAGGCAAAGGCGGCTTCGGCTACAACGCCGACACTGATAAATACGAAGACCTGCTCGAAGCCGGCGTCATCGACCCGGCAAAGGTAACACGAATTGCCCTACAAAATGCGGTAAGTGTAGCTGGTTTACTATTGACCACCGGCTGTTTGGTTACTGAAAAGCCCAAAGAAAAAGAGGAAATGCCTCCTGGCGGCCCCGGAGGACCGGGCGGCTACGGCGGGGATATGGATATGTATTAGCATCGACAGTCAAAACCTGCCGCTCATGCAAGAACTCAGCCAGTACTTGCAAAACGATCTCCAAGAGACAAAACGATAGAGGCCAAAATGAATGCTAAAAGAAGCCGGCGAATATCTGTAGAGACGGTGATTCTCATCGCCAGCTTGTCTGTTCTGGCAGCGTCAGACTGCACGAGAACAAGTGCTGCGCCTGCAAGCTACCTTAAGGCAGAACCAGAGGTCGTACAGAGATGGCGTGATATGAAATTTGGCATGTTTATCCACTGGGGCCCGGTGAGCCTGAAGGGCACCGAGATCGGCTGGTCGCGCGGCGGCGAGCGTAGAGGCCATCGAACCAAGCGGAATCCGAAAGGTATACCGGTTGAGGTATACGACAATCTTTACCAGCAGTTCAATCCCGTCAAATTCAACGCCAACGAATGGGTTCAGCTTGCTAAAGACGCTGGTATGAAATACCTCGTGTTCACCACCAAGCACCACGATGGATTTGTCAACTTCGATAGTAAGCTGACCAACTATAAAATCACCAGTCCTGAATCACCCTATGGAAAAGACATTGTCAAGCAGCTTGCAGATGCCTGTCATAAGGGCGGTTTGAAATTGGGATTTTATTATTCTCCGCCGGACTGGCATCACCCGGACTACCGCACCGAAAACCACTATCGATACATCGAGTATCTACACGGCCAGCTCCACGAACTCTGCACCAATTACGGCAAAGTAGACATCATTTGGTTTGATGGTCTGGGCGGCAAGGCAAAGGACTGGGATTCAGAGAACCTGTTCAGGATGATTCGACAGCTTCAGCCTGATGTTATCATCAACAATCGGGCTGGGCTATCGGGAGATTTCGATACACCGGAGCAGAGAATTGGCAAATTCCAAACCGACCGACCATGGGAAACATGTATGACTATCGGTCGACAGTGGGCGTGGAAGCCGAATGATAAGTTGAAATCACTTAAGCAGTGTCTGCAGACGTTGGTACGAGTTGTCGGCGGTGATGGCAATTTCCTGTTTAATGTCGGCCCAATGCCCGATGGCCGGATTGAACCACGTCAAGTCGAACGACTGCGAGAGATGGGCCAGTGGCTTACCAAATACGGCGAAAGCATTTATACAACTCGCGGTGGGCCATTTAAGCCGGGTCCCTGGGGGGCATCCACTTACAGGGATAATTGTATCTACGTGCACATCCTTGACTGGCGCGGTGATAGCCTGCGGCTGCCAGCTATCAATAAGAAGATTGTTAGCGGTACCCTGCTAACAGGCGGCAAAGTGACCCTGAAACAAACCGAAGATGACATTGCCCTCACTATCCCAGAGCAATATCATCGAGACATCGACACCATAGTGAAGCTTGAACTGGATGGCCCAGCCCGTGAGATTGCTCCTGTCAGTGTGGTATCGGCCTGGCCGGTGCGGCAAACAGCAGCCGAAAGCAAGCGGCAACGTGATAAGCGTATGAAATGGTGGCGCGAGGCCCGGTTCGGCATGTTCATCCACTGGGGTGTATATTCAGTTCCGGCCGGCACATATAAGGGCGAGCAGATACCTGGTATCGGCGAATGGATAATGCAAAAGGCCAAAATCCCTATTTCTGAGTACGAGCAGTTTGCGCAGCAATTTAATCCCGTCAAATTTGACGCTGATGAGTGGGTGCGAATTGCTAAGAATGCAGGAATGAAGTACATTGTTATCACATCAAAACATCACGATGGTTTCTGTCTATGGGATTCAAAGCTCACCGACTACGACATCGTGGACGCCACGCCCTTCAAGCGTGATGTGCTGAAAGAGCTATCTGAGGCATGCAAGAGACATGGTATCAGGCTTTGTTTCTATCACTCGATTATGGACTGGCATCACCCCTATGCCCAGGCCCCTTTCTATCCAAACTATAATGACCGCCAGCGTTCAAATCCCAATTTCACTCGATATGTCGAAAACTACATGAAGCCGCAGCTCAAAGAACTAATAACCAATTACGGCCCTGTTGGGGTGTTGTGGTTCGACGGCGAATGGATTAAGGACTGGACCGAGCCACAAGGCAAGGACATGTACAATTATGTTCTAAGCCTTCAGCCGGACATAATCATTAACAACCGTGTCGGCAAAGGCCGCAAAGGAATGCAGGGCATGAGCAAAGGAAAGCAGTACGCTGGAGACTTTGGCACTCCTGAACAGCAAATCCCCCCCACGGGTCTTGCTGGTGTTGACTGGGAAACCTGTATGACTATGAACAACACCTGGGGCTACAAGTCATACGACCATAACTGGAAATCGACCAAGGACCTGCTTCGCAAGCTGGCCGACATTGCCAGCAAAGGGGGTAATTTTTTACTGAACGTGGGACCAACCTCCGAAGGCTTGTTCCCTCAGCCCAGTGTCGAGCGGCTGGCTGCTATGGGAGAATGGATGGCTAAAAATAGCGAAAGCATTTATGGCACTACCGCCAGCCCACTTGGCAAACTGTCCTGGGGTCGATGCACCGCAAAGCCCGGCAAGCTATACCTGCACGTTTTCGATTGGCCCACAGATGGCAAGCTGAAAGTGCCGCTTCCAAAAAACAAAGTTAAGAAAGCATATCTGCTTGCTGAAAAAGAACACTCTGAATTACCTGTTATATGCATAGAGAAGGATAAGATATCTATCATGGTACCCAATGAAGTGCCAGACCCAATCAACACCGTTGTCGCTGTAGAAATCAAAGACGATTAAGAATAAAGTAGAAACTAAATAGATAAGGAGTGAGATATGAAACTCAGACCCTTAGATGACAGAATTGTAATAAAACAATCAGAAGCCAAGGAAAAAACAGCCGGCGGCATCTTTTTGCCCGACACAGCAAAGGAAAAACCACAGATCGGTAAAGTGATATCTACCGGCCCAGGCAAACTACTTGATAATGGCAAACGAAGCAAACTATCTGTGAAGAAAAACGACGAAGTTATCTACGGTAAATACATCGGAAACGAAGTCGAAATCGAGGGAGAAAAATACGTAATTCTGCGGGAAAGTGACCTGTTAGGAGTCGTTGAAAAGTAAGATAATTGTTCATTGTCAATAAACACCAAACTATGAACTAAAGACAAAAAGAGGGAACAAAAAATGGCAAAGCAATTGATGTTTGACGATATAGCACGAA
>JBHIDV010000031.1:0-13516 GCA_046760285.1 Sedimentisphaerales bacterium | reverse complement strand
AGCGCTTTAAAGACACCATCGCTGCAAGAAATAGTTGCTGCGTAAGAGCGCTTTAACTCGACCCTTCACTTCGTTCATGGAGGCCAAAACTCATCATGTCCAGAAGGTTAGATGTTATGCTGGTCGAGCGCGGGTTGGTCGATAGCTTAGAAAGAGCAAAAAGATTAATCATGGCAGGCAAAGTCTCAGTGGATGGTCAGAAAGCTTTGAAACCCGGCGGAAATTTTTCGGTCGATGCTAAAATCGAGATTCTGGAAGATATGCCTTACGTCAGCCGTGGCGGGTTGAAATTGGAAAAAGCTCTGCGGGATTTTAACATTGACGTTCGCGGTAAAGTTGCGATAGACGTAGGCGCCTCCACAGGTGGATTTACCGACTGCCTCCTTCAGCATGGGGCGAAATTCGTATACGCCGTCGATGTGGGCTACGGGCAACTTGCCTGGAAATTGCGCAATGACCCGCGCGTGAAAGTGCTTGAGCGAACCAATATCCGCTACGTCCAACGCAGCGATTTTGACAAGCGAATAGAACTTGCGACAATAGACGTTTCCTTCATCTCCCTTCGAAAAGTGCTACCCGTCGTGGCAACATTGTTCAGCGGCGAGGTTATCGCGCTCGTAAAACCGCAATTTGAAGCCAGCAGATATCTCGTCGAAAAGGGAGGCGTCGTCAAAGACCCAGAAGTTCATAAGCAGGTGATTGTTGAATTGATACGCTATTCGACTGATATCGGCTTTACAACAGCGGGACTTACATACTCTCCAATCACAGGCCCAGCAGGGAATATCGAATACTTTATTTTTCTCAAACTGGGGCAAGTGGAATATCCCGATGAAGTCGGGGAAACGAATAATATTGACGTGGCGAACGTTGTGCCGGAAATCATTCGTGAAGCTCATGCTACAATTGAGAAGAAGAACATGCGGTGGTGAAGAAGCTAAGCACGCCAATCGCCGCTATCATTTTTTCGAAGCAATTGCAATTGGCGGCACACTCCGAACCAGCAAAGAAAGTCTTGAGGCTGGTTGGTTTTCGCCGGGGGAGGCTATTGAAAAAGTGACCCATTTAGCCCAAAAGCAAAAACTTCAAGATGCTCTGAATAGTGGTAAAGGCGTCATTTATCGAGTTTATAGAACGAACCCTTATGAATTACTCCAGACCGTGATAGTGTGACTTGGGTACACATAAAACGCAACACGCAATACGAAATACGAAATACGAAATACGCAACACGAAATTGGCAGAGCGCTGTATTTTTCGCGTGCGCCCATCCCCTATGATAGGGAAAAATCAGGTGTAGGAAAAGCAAAGCAGTATTTACGCCATATAGGAATTTACGCTTATCGCAAGGAATTTCTGCTGGGGATTACAGCCTTGCCGCAGACACCGCTGGAAAAGATCGAAAAGCTGGAGCAGTTGCGAGCAATCGAAAATGGCTTTGTCATCTTGGTCGGCAAAGTTGAGCACACCTGTGAAGGAATAGATACGCCGGACCAATACGCGAAGTTTGTGGAGAGATACCAAAAAAGATTTGTTAGTGAATCGTAACCGTTCACAAGGGTAAACCGGCGTTTTGTGTCATTGCGAGGCCCCAAGGCCGAAGCAATCTCAAATCTTGACTGTCGTCAGACAAGTTTTCGCCACAAAGAGATTGCCGGGCTCGGCTTTGCCTCGCTCGCAATGACGTAAAATGGCCTAAATTCAACATATTAAGCCGCGAATGGTTACGTTTTGCCTTTTGAAGTGTTAGCGTCGTACATCACCCGAGGCAGTACTTTCCACTAAGTCTGGCTGGTGGCTATCGACCAGGCCTCGCACATCTACAAAATCGTCCCAGCCTGCTCGAAAAGCATCAACGACAGCCGGGTCAAAGTGTCTGCCTTCCTCTTTCTCAATCATATTTTTAGCCACCTCCGGCTCGAATGCACTCTTGTACACCCGGGAAGATGTGATGGCATCATACACATCGGCCAGAGCCACAATGCGGGCAGCTAATGAGATGTGTTGTCCGCGGAGACCGGCAGGGTAGCCAGTTCCGTCAAATCGCTCCTGGTGACTTCTGGCGATTTCGGCAGCCATAATTAGAAAGCTACCAGATTTGTTTCGTGTTGCTGAACGCTCCAGTGTCTCCGCACCGATGGTAGTATGCCGTTTCATGATTTCAAACTCACTGATGCTAAGCCGCCCAGGCTTTAGCAGAATAGCGTCGGGTATGCCTATTTTACCAATGTCGTGAAGTGGACTTGACCGGTAGAGGTCTTCGAGGAACTGCTCATCGATCTCGTTGATATATGGTCCTTTCTTTCGCAGCAGTTTGGCAAGTATCTGTGAATAAGCACGTAAGCGTTCAAGATGCTCGCCAGTTTCTGGATCACGTGACTCGGCAAGCTTGGCCAGTGCGAATACCGTTACATCGCGTGTCTCAATGATCTCAGCCGTTCGTCGCTGCACCATTTGCTCCAGTCTGGCGTTCTGCACGGATAACCGATTTTTACTTTCTCGCAGTGCCTGCTCCGTTTTCCTTAGGGTCACTAACTCTTTCTTTGCTGTGATGTCGTAAAGGATTCCCTGACTTCCGTTGATTTCGCCATGGATGTTTTTGGTGAAAGTGGAAAAGCAAGTAACATATATCCTCCTGCCTTTAGAAGTGTTAAGAGTCAGCTCTCTGGCTTCAATGTTGTTCTTCTTTAGTTCCTTCAGAAACTGGGACCTGTCCTTTCGGTTGAACCAAAATCGTTCTGGCAGAAAAGTTTTGCCTAATAATTCTCCTGGGTCTGAAATCTCCAGTAATTTCATAAACGCGGGATTAACATAGGTTATTTTCCCGTCCAGGTCGAGGGTATAGATGTTGCTTTCAGACCGTTGCAGCATAGCTAAGTTTTCTTCTTCTTGCTCTTGTAGCTTCTTTTTTACCGCCATAAAGATGTCTGTTTGGGTTAAGATGCCGTATAGTTGTTTATCCTCCATAACCAGGAGTCTGCGGATTTTCATTTTGTCCATAATCTGGCTGGCGCTGAAAATCGAATAATCGGGGGGTACACTTATCACTGGAGAAGACATTACTTCTTCTACTTTCAGGTTAGCAGGCTCCTTTTGTAGTGCCACAACTCTTTTAAGAAGGTCTCTTTCCGTGAAGATACCCTTTGGCATGTTTGCTTCCAAGGCTAAGACGCATGAGACATTGTGGCAGGCCATAACTCTCGCCGCCTCTGCTACAGTGGTGCTGGTCTGTACCCAAGCCACATCTTTGCTCATTATATCTCCAGCATTTTTCCACATGCCATAGGAGGCCAGAGTTCGAGCCAGGTCGGTTTGTGTTACAATTCCGACCAATTTTTTCTCCTCTAAGATAGGTAGCCGCTTGATATGTTTTTCCATCATAATCCTGCTGGCTTCAAGGACAGACAGATTGCGTGGTATACTCTCCACCGGTGAAGACATTACTTCCGCCACCCTTATCTTATCGAAATTGTTCTCGTTGGCAGCAACCTTTTTGAGAATGTCTGTCTCGGTAAGGATACCTACCACGCCCTCGTTGTCTATAACGATGACGCAGGAAACGTGACTGTCAGACATTATCTTCGCAGCGGAGAAGACACACTTGTCCGAGGAAATGGTAATAATATCTTTGCTCATTACATCCCCTACTTCTAACCAATTCTGTGAGGCGGTTATTAAATGACCAGAGGGGATACGACTAATTTCGCTTTTTATTGAATCATTAAACTGTTCTTTATTTTCCATCAGTTTTTCATCTTTTTATTCCCCCCAGGTCTTCGATTGCATTATTCTTAGCACTACCTAAGATGTATTTGCGTAACCGCTCTTTTTCGAAAATATAATCACATTGACGCTGTAAGTATATCACATGAACTTATCAGACAATTCGACATGATCCCTTCTCCAAAACATGACCGTATTACAGGATACTACGGAATTACATATTCATACTAAATCTATAAATTTATCGGCACAATTTTCAGCCCAGTTGAGCTAAAAAACATCAAATTGGAGTTAATTTGACCTACGGGATAGACTTATGGAAAAGGTGCTTCTGAATCTTTAGGCCCGCGTCACGTCTCTCGTACCTTGTGCATCGTACAACGACTGAAGGGGGACGATGGAGGAAGGACGCCCGTTGAGGCACCGTATAGCTGACGAGTTTGTAAAACATGGTACGAGGCCGATAAAAAATCCCAAACCTGTTGATTTTAACGTATGCATCTGGTATCTTTAGAGTGTATAAGTGGCGTAGCGATACTAAGCAGTATAGGGAAAGTTGACATTGGCTGAAATTAAAAGATACTCAGGATGATTCAAAGCTGATGCTCGATGCTGGATACTCGATACTCGACGAGCTCGAGTAACGAGATATGAGGTTAAATTTATGTCAAAAAATAGAGATTTATTGGCTTCGGTCAGTGACATTTCGACTGAAAGCGAATTTTTCTCGCCCATGCCGGCTGGTTACAAAAAGGGAAAGACCCGCTACGTCTTCGTAATGGGCACCGTGATGAGCGGCTTAGGTAAGGGGATATTCTCATCCTGCCTGGCCAAGCTGCTGCAGGATAAAGGCCTAAAAGTTACACCAATCAAGCTCGAAGGCTATCTGAATATAGATTCCGGCACACTAAATCCTTTCCGCCACGGCGAGGTATTTGTACTCGATGATGGCATGGAGTGTGACATGGACTTAGGCACCTATGAGAGGATACTCGATCAGGATTTAAGCAGAATAAATTTCACTACCAGCGGCCAAATCTTTAGCTCAGTTTTGCACAAGGAACGTCACGGCGATTACCTCGGAAGAGACGTTCAAATGATTCCCCACGTTACCGGCGAGGTAAAACTAAAACTTCGCCAGTTGGCAGCCGAAACCAACGCCGATGTGGTATTTGCTGAGGTTGGCGGGACCGTCGGCGATCTGGAAAACGCCTTTTATATCGAGGCGCTGCGCGAGCTGGCTTACGAAGAAGGCCCAAACAGCAGCTGCTTTGTCGCTTTGACCTATATATTGGAACCGCCAACCCTCGGTGAGCAAAAATCAAAGGCGGCACAACTTGGAATCAAGCAGCTTATGCAATGTGGCATCCAGCCGGATATCATCGCCTGCAGAGCAACCAATCCTGTTAGCGAAAAGGCCCGAGAAAAGATAAGTGTGTACAGCAATGTCCCCCTGGAAAGAGTTATTTCTCTACCGGATTCTGCCAGTATCTATATGATACCAGCGATGCTCAGAGACGCCGGCCTGGATTTCGCAGTCCTGCGATTGCTAAAAATCGAGGACAGAATCAATCTGCGGCATGAACGTAAGGCCTGGGCCCAATGGTGCGATTTTACCGACAAAATAGAATCTATTAATCGCCAGATTACCATCGGTATTACCGGAAAATATACTGCTGTTCGCGACAGCTATGCCTCGATAATAAATGCGCTTGAACATGCCGGGATCGCGCTTGGCTGTGACGCCAGAATAAAATGGATTGAAACAACTAATATCACCGATGAAAACGCAGCCGACAATCTCGCTGATGTTGACGGTATTATTGTCCCCGGCGGGTTCGGAACCCGTGGAGCTGAAGGCAAAATTGCCTGCATAAAATATGCCAGAGAAAATAATCTGCCCTTTCTGGGCCTGTGTTTCGGCTTCCAGATGGCGGTGATAGAATTTGCCCGCCATGTCTGCGGGCTAACTCAAGCCAACAGCACCGAGATTGAGCCGGATTGTCCTGAGCCGGTAATCGACATATTGCCGGAGCAGAAAAAAATAGAAGGCCTCGGCGGTAATATGCGTCTCGGCGGACACGATATACAATTAAAATCTCAGACATTGGCCTGGAAACTTTTCGGCAAGGTAGATTCGGTTAGATTGCGGTTCAGGCATCGCTACGAGGTCGACCCGCGCTACATTGAGACGCTGGAAAAGGCCGGCTTGGTATTTTCCGGAAAGACCCCCCATCAGCCGATTATGCAGATATTAGAGATACCGTCCCACCCATTCTTTATAGCTACCCAGGCCCATCCTTGCCTGACGTCCCGGCCACTGCGACCTCAGCCGATGTTCGTAGGACTGGTGGCAGCAGCAATGCAAAAACAAGAGGAAAAAACCCCGTGTAAAACACGGGGCTAAATATATTTAGTCCCACATTTTCCGCCACAGGTGGACGCCTTGCGGGGACCGTCACGTGGGGTTCTTTACCGAAGACACCGGGTTTTTATCTCTATTTTTGTCTTTAAGCTTCTCTATTTGCGTCTTGAGCTCCTTGATTTCCTTGTGCAGTTTCGCATTTTCTTCAACGACCGCAGTTAACACTTCGTCTACCTGCTCTTTAACGCCTTTTTTTAATCGCTTTTCCAGGATTTCTTTTTGCTTCTGGCACTTCGTCAACTCTTCTTTTAGCTGCTTGATTTCTTTATCGTACTGCTTCTTTAGCTTCTGAATTTCCTTGTCACGCTGCTCTAATTTTTTCTTTAACTGGATATTCTCCGCAGCTATGAGTCTACTCTTTTTTTCAATTGACAGTTCTTGCTCCGCCGACAGGCGTCCTGTGGACTGACAGCCTGCACCGGCCACAATGGCAAGGCCAATTGCTAAAATAAATATTTTCTTCAGCGGTTCTTTCATTTCGCTATCCTTTCGAATCTATTCGAACAAAACCTTCAATGTTTCCTTATCCGCCGCCTCGATTCGCTCGCGGTTCGTCCAGACCGCCAGGTCCAAGCTTTTTCTACAGGGACAACTGTTGCTGATTAGCTGCCGCTCACTGGTCAAAACGGCCTGAATAAGTTCCAGACAATTATTTGTCGCCGTGTGCAAATTTGCGATTATCTCTTTGAGCAGAGTATGCTTTTCTTTTACAGCTTCGTGTGGCCGCCAGCAATCATAATCGCTGACTAACGCAATCATCGCGTAACAGATTTGTGCCTCTCTGGCCAATTTAGCCTCCGGCATAGCGGTCATGCCAATCAAGTCGCCGCCCCAGGCCTGGTGCATAAGCGATTCAGCCCGCGTGGAAAATTGCGGCCCTTCCATACATACATAAGTGCCTTTTGGATGTGTCCTTACGTCAACGTCTTTTGCTGAGTGTAGGAGTATCTCTCGAATTCGCTGGCAAATCGGCTCGGTCATCTCGCAATGCACTGCTCCAAAGCCACCGAAAAAAGTGTTTATTCGTTTGAACGTTTTATCGATAAACTGGTCAACGATGACCAAATTACCGGGAGCAATTTCAGCTCGAAGTGACCCCACCGCTCCACTGCTTATGACCGTGTGCACACCAAGTTTTTTTAAGGCAAAAATATTAGCTGCAAACGGGACCTCGCTCGGCGAAAGTTTGTGTCCCTGGCCGTGTCGATTCAAAAATGCAATCTGCTTTTTGCCCAGGGTACCGACCAAAATATCTGTGCTGGGCCTACCAAATGGCGTCTCGACATCGTGAAATTTTACATCGGTTAGCCGTTCAGATAGCGTATCGCCCAGCCCAGTTCCGCCTATTATGCCAATTATTTCCTTTGCCATACTCTTTAGCCTCCCTTGCTTCAATTGACCATTATAGTAATTCCTCTGCTGCTCCTTTACAATTCTTTTTAAGAGCAGCCCCAAAAATCCCCTTATGAGTCTAAAAATGGCTTGAACAAACTGCTGTAATGGAATAATAGTATTGCGCATCTGAATTGATTTTCATTATGGACAGGATTTACAGGATTATCCTGTTTATCCTGTCTAAAAAAGTGGAAGGTCAGCGGATATGGACTTGGTAGTTACGGTAAAACAGATTAAAGGACATTGCCCAACGTTTAAGGCAGGGGACTCTTTTACCCTTAAGGCAGGTTATCAGTTGGTAAGTGACATTCCTGTTTGCATGCACGCCTTAGCAGCTTTGATGCCTTTTTATAACGCTCTGCGTGTCTCTGAACCTGCGCGATGGGGCCTGGACGGCAAAGAAGATAAGACCAAGGCCTATGTCCAATGTCCCGACCCGTGCGAATTCACAGCCGGCGGAACAGTAATCTTTGAGATATCCAAAGTCGAATGAGTTTTTTTACGCAACCAAAGCCTTTGGATAGCTATAGCCTGACCCGAATTTCTGATTTTCCCTCCAGGGCAATTACCAGAATTTTGTATTTGCTGTAAAATTGCCTTTTGACAGATTTGAAGCAAGGCGGCTTACCGGATTTCTCAGCAACTTTACAAACGAGGACATCGCTTGGTTCTTTTTCAACGCCGGAAATTAGCACATAGTAAGGCTTGTCGCCCCAGCCATCCACTTCGAATGTCACGAAACCTTTGCCCTCGCGAATGTCACTTATTGCACAGGGTGCATGGATAAACCAGCCATGTTTGGCCAGTTTCTTTACATCATATATCTTGCCTTTTTGATAAAGTTCCGCCAGATGAGCCTGTACCGTCCCTGGATTTATGGCAGGTCCTGCACCAACCTGGGCTTTCAAATCAAAAAAATCCGGCAATAAGCCCTGATGCTTCTTATCTCTCAAAGGCCACGACATCTGCAGGCCGGCAGTCGTGATTCCCTTGGCAATTTTTCGCCATGGGCCTTCTGAGTCGCATTCGCTCAGCAGGTGTAGTGCCGAAGCGTAAGCCAGCCCGCACCACTGCACGGGTCTACCAAACCACACTGGCGCTTTCCAGTTAGTCGCACCCAGCACAGGTATTGTTGCATAAGGACCTACGGTCCCGTGTGTCGGCGAGTAAAGATAGACAAATGGGACACCTGTCCACGCCCAGTAACGAGCCTGCTCAAGATACTCGTCTTTACCCGAAATAATATAGCCGAGGGTGTAAGATTTAACCATGTGGGCCGAGGCCAATATATCCGGAGTGTGCAGAGGTATCTCCCAGGTCTGCGCCCCACGCGGGACAGTGTCAGCATACAAAGCTGTTTGTTTATCGAGCAATGTAAGCGCGTTATCGATAAGTTCTCTGTCAGCCGATAAAGCTGCACCTTCAAGAATCCTAACCATGTCCCTACCTGAGTAACCATTAGCATGTTTTGCGAAATGGGTCCTGGAATAGTCCGTTCTACCTGGCCTGTAGAGTTTTATACCGTTTTCATCGAAATTGTTAAACAGGCGCAGCGCTTCATTATGTCTTTGCTGCACGAATTCATTAACCCTGCCGAAAATAAAAGGTGCTGTTGGCAGATGAGCATGTGAGATACTACTGGAGAAAGGCTGCTGTGATGGGATTTTACTAAGTGCTTGATATTTTGCATTATTAAGTCTCTTCCGCAGCCGTTCATCTTCAGTATAATTTGCAAGCCAGTCCATGAAGACTGCGGCATCTGCCGCCGCTGCTGGGGGAAAACTGTCGCCCCAAACTGCGTGTCTGAACAGGCCATCTTCATTTATCTGCGAATCCAGCCAGCCATGGGCAAGCAAATTGACCGCAGCGTCAAAACCCCCCTCAAATTGCGGCAGTTCAGGCAATCCTTTTAAGGCTACGTAATGCTTAACAGCGCCGACAACGGTCTTTGCCTTGCCGCCAATTATCAACATAGAAGCCTTCAGTGGATTATTTGCTTCGAGGACAAAAGGCGTATGGGCACAAAAATCATTCTCCAAACGCAATTCTCCCACCGCCGGTGCAGATAGTGCCATGACATGAGCGCCTGAACTGTAAATCCTGTCTGGCGAATCGAAGGTTGCCGCCATCATATCTGCTGGCTCCCAGATTACGCCGATATAATTACCATTATGTGCAATAGCCATAAGAGGAAACGTTATCTTAACGGGATGGGGGACCCGGCGGATATGTTCTGGCTTAGCTATGTCGGCGTCGCTGCTGCTGGACTCATCGCAAAGATATTCTACACCGGCGAACAGGCCTTGGTATTTCTTTGCGCCGAATGTGCCAAGACCTGGGAAAATCGTCAGCCACGGTATGTGGATGATGTCCCTGTCTTTATCAACGCGAATCTGTGTTTCAACTACAAGTGTCCCTTTTCGTTCACCAGGCCTTATATATCTTTGAATCGCCCACATTCCACCTTTGCTGTCTTGAAGAACAGCTTCGCTTTTGAATTCATTGTATTCAGGTCGGTCTTCAAATGTAACCGCTGCGTTCTTGAGATTGAGCCATTCCGGTTCGTCCTCGAATAGCAAGCCAATCAATTCGGATTCGTAACCCACGGCCATTTCCGCATCGTCCACTTTGATAGCGAAGTTGCCCCATCTTTTGCCATAATGCTCAAATTCCAAGCAGCCCGATTTGATAGTAACTGGTAAGGCATCGGCTTTGTCAAGCCTTTTCGGCTTTTGTAGCGAAGGTACGATTATTTTGCTTATCCTTCCTGCCGCTGTTCTTCCGTAAGCTCCTACAGGAATCGGCATAACCACAATAAGAGCAAACACAGTTAGAGACACACTTATATTTGTGCTGGAGTACTTACCAAATTTAAGGCCAAGCATAATGAACCTCAATTTACGCTTAAAGTAGAAACTACCAACTAAAAACACACAGCTAAGTTTAGTATAATCGTTTTTATGAGTTTAGCTCAATATATAAAACGAAAGGCGCTCGAATTAGGCTTTGACCTGGTCGGCATAACAGGAGCCTGGCCTCTTGATGCCGAGCAGAGCGAATTGCTGACCGGCTGGCTAAAGTCCGGCTTCGCAGGCCAGATGAACTATATGCACAGGAATTTCCAGATGCGGATTAATCCTGCCGAACTTCTGGAAAATGCAAAATCGGTAATTTCTGTCGGCTTAAACTACAAACCACCAAAACAAAAGCAAACACCAACGAATCATACTGCGCCAGCCGGCAAAGTAGCAAACTATGCCCAATATGAAAATTACCACTTATTTATAAAAAAACAATTGCGCAAACTAACTGACTTCATTGGTCCCATTTCTGGCACCAGCCATAAATTCAGGATTTGTGTTGATTCAGCTCCATTGGCGGAGAGGGCGTTGGCTGCCCGGGCCGGCCTGGGCTTTATAGGAAAAAGTCATATGCTAATCAACCCCACATTAGGGCCGCAAATATTTTTGGGTGAAATAATAACGACTCTAAAACTGCCGCCCGCTCAGCCGATTACGAATAGCTGTTCCGATTGTAATAAATGTATTGAGGCTTGCCCGACAGCAGCCTTGCGAGCCGATGGTCAATTTGACGCCAACAAGTGCGTCAGCTATTTGACGATTGAATACAAAGGCCAAATTCCCACTGATTTGGCAGAAAAAATAGGCGACCGTCTTTTCGGCTGCGACGACTGTGTCCTGGTCTGCCCTTATCAAAAAAATGCACCCGTGTGCAAAAATAAGCAGTTTAAATTTTATGACAGCAGAGCAGAACTTAATTTGCGCCAGATTCTGAATTTGACCGAAGAGCAGTTTGAAAGGCGCTTTGCAGACTCAGTGATTAAACGTTTAGGCCTGGCAAGACTAAAAAGAAACGCTCGAGTTTGCCTTGCGAATATTTAGATTGTTTAGCCGTCGCCGTAACGGCGACGGTTTAACTTATATAAACCAAGATGCTATTCTCAGCAGCAAACGAGTCTTTAGACCCTGCGCACAAGCAGTTGCCCGCATTGTTGCCTTAAGCGCTTTGGCGGTATCGGCATCACTTGCCTGTGGCAGGATAGCATTGGAGATATTTTCCGTCTCGTTAATCTCGTATTCGTAACCTCTTATTATCGCCACGGGGATACCGGCTCCTGTCTGGCCAAAAACCAGTGTTGAGGCAGCAGTCAATTCATGGGCTGTCAGGTCTATTCCGCCGAACTTGGCTCTGCCGTGCAGGTCTTTTTGGCCGAACATTTTTGAGACCGGCTCAATTCCCGATGAGCCCACCGCAAAATCCATGGTGCCGAACGGTATCATCTCGGTATCAGCCAAAATGACAGCTAATTGTTTGCCGGTGAGCTTCTGGATTTCTTCTCTTATTTTTCGTGCCTGGCCGTCCGGGTCTTCCGGCAAAAGGCTGAGAATCCCAGCTGGATGGTTTGAGCCGTCTATACCCGCATCGCAGGTGTGGATTCGGCCGTCCTTGCCTTTGGTAATACAGAGCGCCTGCTCGTGCTCAACAAGCTCTTTTGCGCATTCGGTATCTTTGGACGTATTTACAATATACTGCTCGAGAACGCCTTTGAGAGGGATAATTGCAAGTATCTTATGACCTTCATCGAAAATCATCTGTAGCCATTTAGCGTCTTTGCCGGTCTTTGCTGAAATAGTCAGAGCTTTTTTGCCGGGCGTCACCTCACTATATTTTCTCAGTCGGCCGGTAGCTTTGGATACAATCTTGCTGGTCAACACGATAATGTCTTTTTCTTGCAGCCCGCCGATTTCTTCATTGCTGGCTCTGACGATAATCTCAGCTAAATTGTCCCCTTGCTTTATTTCCGGTATGGTCTGCAGGCCCAGAACCTCTATTTTCTTCATAGTTTATCCTTCGAAATTTGAAAGCTCTCTAAGCACCTTTTCCGACAAGCCGCTCAGGCGGACATCATCGCCGAAACGCTTAATGTCAACATAATGCAAGCAGAGAGCCTCGGTCAACTCAGCCATCGGCTCGGTGATACTGGCGCTGCCCCGCTGGCCGAGTATTTTCGGGGCAATATAAACACAGATTTCATCAGCAAGCTGCTCGGTCAAGAATGAAGTTATTACAGTCGGCCCACCTTCGACAAGTAGCTGGCCAGCGCCGCGTTTACTCAATTCATCAAGCAGAAATTGCAAATTAGACTGGCCTGGTATATCCGGCCAGATAAGCAGCTCTGCCCCTTTTCGGCTAATCTGCTGGGCAATCTGTGGATTTGCCTGGACTGCTTTCTCGCTCGTCAAAATAAGCACCGGAGCCTTTTTAGCCGTAGCCAGCAATTGACAATCCAGAGGAATCCTTAGGTTGTTATCCAATACAATTCTGGTCGGCATATTTGCTCTACTTGGCCGAGGGGTTAATAATGGGTCATCGGCAATTACAGTATTGATGCCCACCAATATCGCTTGAGCACGGCGACGTAATTTGTGCGCATCTTTTCGGCTTTGTTCATTTGAAATCCAACCGCTGCCTGATCCGCCGAAGGCGGACGGCTCGGCTTCGGCGAGTTTGCCATCGATAGTCTGTGCCCATTTCAATATCACCCAGCATTTGCCGGTAGTAGCAGACTTGATAAATGGCGCATTTAATAGACGCGCCTCGGTCTCACAAGGGCCCGTCAGCACTTCAATCCCTGCATTGCGCAGTTGCTGAATGCCTTTGCCGTTAGCGTGTTCTGATGGGTCAATCGTGGCGACAACCACCTTTGCCAAGCCGACAGCAATTATGGCATCGGTGCAAGGCGGCGTCTTAGCGTGGTGACAGCAAGGCTCAAGCGTGACATACATCGTAGCTCCCTGCGGACTTACGCCGAGCCTTTTGCAATCTTCGAGGGCGTTTATCTCTGCGTGGGAACCTCCAAACTTTTTATGCCAGCCCCTGCCGATAATTCGGTCGTTCTTTACGATGACGGCCCCAACCGCAGGGTTCGGTTCAACCAAACCAATACCCCGC
>JBHIDV010000030.1:0-13552 GCA_046760285.1 Sedimentisphaerales bacterium | reverse complement strand
GCAGTGGTCACTGCAACTATTATTAGTAACATAAATATTGTACGTTTCATTTTGCTGCTCCTTTTACCCCTCGCTTACGCTCGGGGCTCTGTTGCCTAACTTTTCCTGTTCTCTATCATCTGTCTTCCGTCTTCTGATTCCTCACGGCCGAACATTGCGCCGATGATAATGCATCTTAAGTTCCTTTACCGCAGGACCTTCCTCTGTTCGAGCAGGTAATTTAATCTCGAACTCCAGGGTGTTGGCATTGGTTTTGACGTATTTCATATTGCATTCTTCCATATCCCACTGGCCGGGAATGTGTTCAATCACGGTAAGTACAGCAGGGCTATCCTTGAAATTCTCAAATTTTGCGGTGATTATTTCATCGGTATCGTACAGAACGATATTACCGCGGTTATTCTTTCGTAGGTTGATTCGCGTATCTCTCATCTTCCGCTGTGTCACCACGATGTCCCTGCTGTCGCCGATATAAAGTTCTGTCTTTTCGCCAACCGGTACTAAGCCTGTTATGTCCTCACCCAAAAAGATAGTGCTTTTGTGCCCATCGTCCTGAAAGATTCGTGCCTTACCGCCCCACAGAGCAAATTCACCCAGCCCGCTGTTGGCATCATTGACGATCCGATAGCTTACCGGAATTCCCACATTTTCATCCAGTTTTTCAGGGTCCCAGGGCAGCTTGGCCGCATCAAAAGTCCAGACTTTGGTAATCGGCACTTTATCTGCCTTTAGAAACAGCATACGCTTGGTCTCTTCATGGTCGATGCCCTGCTCAAATGACTCGCCGTAGTCCAACAGCACTCGCGCCTGCTCGAAATCCTCACCTGAGAAATTTCGCAGCACCAGGAAGCTTTTCAAATCAACAAAAGTCTCCGCCTTATTAGCTATCGCCTTGTAAGTAATCAGCCTGTCGATATTAGAAAGCAGATAACTGATTCGCACCGTCTCGGCGAAGTTGTCAGCACTACTGATGTCCCAGACCAGAGCAGCCTCATTGGGTGGATAGCTGACACTGAGCAGCGTCACCTTATCCGGATGGTCGATGGGCCGTAGCCGAATCGAGTCGGCATCGATGCTGACACCTTTCCACGAAAAGTCTACCTTGTTAAGGCCCTTCTGCAGGGTAAGCACCCGTTCTTCTTCGATCAATGTTGCTTGCGGGTTGTCCAGCCGAATCACCGTTGCCGCCCGCTCCGGCAGCGCCACTAATTTGATTCTCGCCTGAACAATGCCGCTTCCGAGGAGTAGCAACATAATTGCAATTAGTTTGTTTCTTTTACTGTTCATAATTTAGTCTCCTTAAAACTTATTTTTTGCCAAAACTTCTTTTCGTTCGCCATGATATATTCTCACCGTGTATTCAAATGTTCGCTTGCTTCGCGGCTCAAGATTTACCTTGAAGCGAACATGTCTGGCATCATATTTTTCATAAGATATACAGGGTTGCAGCGTCCAGTATGGAGCGTCGATTCGGCGGGTAATCTCAATTGCTATCGGTAACGTTCGAGTATTCGTGATTTTGATCTTCCATGTTTGTATTTCGTCCCAGCCGGTAATATTCCTTCTTCTGTCGAATACAAAATTATCCTTCTTGTAATTCATCAGAACAGGTTCAACACTAACCAATCGAGCTGGGCCAAGATTTAACTCAATTTCCTCATTTACCGGTATATATTTAATATCCGTTCCTCCGACATACGAAAGATAACCTTGTTCATCAGCCTGGCTATATATTTTTATTGACCCATCCGGAATTGGCGTGTCACCTAAATTATGTTCTTCATCGTTGGCGAACGAAACGAACCTTATGGCCTGCTGTCCCCAGCGCTCTTCGTCGTATTTATACAGACTCTTAACCGGTATATCTTCAGCCTCAAAAGAAAGCAGCCTTTTTCCCCACTTATCCGGAATAGTCTCTGTCCCCTCGATTGTGTAAAGGAAATATTCGCTCAGCCCTTCTTTTATGATTTCCTTGGGTCTTAATTCATCGAAATATAAACCTCCGACACCATAGCCGCCGTACCCTCCATAGCCCGCGAGTTTTCGGCTTTCAATCATATCCATATCTAGCAAGCGGCGCTTTTCATCCAGGGCTTCCATAACCGGTCTGTCGTAGGGATACCGTCGTTTTGCCAGTTGTGCGATCTGGTCGAGGATATGGACCTTGCCCACAATCAGCCGGGTCTGGGCGTTTTCATAATCTTCGCCGCTATTATTGGTCACACGAACGTAACCCTGCAACTGCATCGTCTTTTCATCTTGCGAGAGTGTGCCCATATAAAATGCTCGCCAGGAAAGCCCGCTGGTAAAATACGTGATTTCAAACGGCACTTGGCCGCTAACCTCCGAGTGGATGAGCCAGCGGCCGAGTTCTCGTAGCCTCGCTGGGAACACCAACTGTTGTACATCAATCTTGTCTTTCTGTTGCAGCGGTTCCAAACTAAGCGAAGTGGGGTCAATCAGCGTATTGGCCCACATAAATTGCAGCCAGTTCCAGCCTCGCTTTAATGTCAGATTCCTTCGCTCCCGCACCAGCGTCAAACCACTCTTTTGCACGTCGCCTGTTGTTTCACGGACATCCCGACGCATTTTGGCTCGCTCCATTGCTCGACGTGCGGGTTCTTCCCTCTCGCTACTGATGGAAACGCCGTACCTTCCAGAGCTAACACCATAGCCGTCGTAGCGCACAACCGGCGCTTGGAAGGTGGAGTTGTAGATAGTAAGCTGCACTTTTTCCCGCCTCGGCAGCACCACTAATTCAATCGCGCTGGCCGGCGCAAAAGGCGGCCTGTCCGCTATAGGAACGAGGGACGACTCGTCCGTCGTCCGTCGTCCGTCATCCATCGCCTCAGCCTCCTTTTTCTTCGGTGCTGCCAGCGCAAAAGTTGTCTCCAAAGCATCTTTCTTATCCAAATCCACGGCTGACGTCTTCTCTCTTCGCTCGGCAGACGTTATTTTCTCTGCCGTCGGCTCAGGCCCTCTGGCAACTTCAGGACGTGGTCTTGCCTGTTTGTTCAGATGAACAACCAGCAGGAGCGACCCTGCCAGTAGCATCGCTGCGGCTGCACTAATCCAGGGAAAACCCCGCCTAAAAGGCAGGGCTAAATATTTAGGTCTTTGTTTGGCCTGACTAATAACCCGTGAAATTAGATCGTCGGAGACTTTCGTTTCTTCACGCAACAGGTCTAATGCTGCAAATTTTCGCTGTAGCTGCTCCAGACGCTCACGGCACCAAACACAATCTTGAAGATGTCCGGCAATTTCTTCCCTCCGTACATCTGATATCAGTTTGAACTGATATTGGATAAGCTCTTTTTCTGTAAGATGACGTTTCATTCCAAACCTTCCGAAATATCAGGTAATCTTTTAGCCAGCGTTCTAAGAGCTCTATACATTTGTGTTTTAACTGTCCCGATGGAACAGCCTAAAATTGCTGCTACTTCTGAGAAACTGAGCTGTTGATAATATGCCAGAACAAGTGTCGCTCGCTGTTTTGTGGGCAGCGACTGGATAGCCTGCTGCACCTGTTTGGCTTGCTCAGCTTTTATCGCCTCACCAGAAGGCTCATAAGAATTATCTGCCACCGCCACCGCACCTAACTCTTGTTCCTCTGTACCAGCACAATCTAATTTCTGGTTCAGTGATACTTCTCGCAGCCGCTTGCGTCGTCGCAAACCGTCGATAGTAACACGCGTCGCAATTTGAAACAGCCAGGGCTTAAATTGATTGCCCCGAAGCGTATGTGCTTTCTCGTGGACGCGTTTGAAAGTTTCCTGGAAAAAATCCTCAGCCTGTTCTTGACTACCGGCCATTCGCGTCAAATATCCTAATATACTATCCCCATATCGGCGTACAAGCTTGCCGAACGCTTCTCTGTCGCCCTTAAGGTGGGCGTCGATTAAGCTTTTGTCAGAGCTATCCATTGAAGCTGCTTACTCCAACTACTAATACAGACGTCCGGCGTAAGCCATCGGTTGACAGATAATAAATAAATTTTTTGTAAATTCGGGTGTACTTTGCGTAGTCATAAATATGAACCCCCCAGTAAAACTGGGGGACTAAATACGCGTAGATTTAGCCCCACGTTTTACGTGGGGTTTTTACTCTCATCTCGGCACGGGCTTGTCCAGCGCCCAGAATACGGCATTGATAAGCAGCCGGCGAAACTGCGGATTCTCGAAGTCATCCGGATGGCCCAGTGACGTATAGAACACACGGGCCTTTTTATACCTGTTGGTCCAGGCGACCGGCTCTGGTTTCTGGTTCGGTATCCTACCCATCAGCAGCGGCGTTGTTGAGCTACCCAGTGGGCTTGCCTTGTACAGCGAACCGATGCTTGTAAACGGCGTCTCGATGCCCTGCAGAATGGGGTGGCTTTCGGCGCCGGCTGCTATTGTAACAGTAGTCACGGGGCCTCTGCCGTGATGGCCATTATAGCTTCCGCCTAAGACTTCAGGGTCAAAATTGCGCCACTCGGCATGACCATCCGGCGCCTTGCCGCGGATATCAAACGCATGACTGGCAGTCCGCAATGCAATCAAGCCCTTGCCTTTGTCCAGATAATCACGCAAGTACTGCATCTGCTCTGCTGGGAATGCTCGCCGACGCACAAACAACACCACCAACTCGGCATCTTCTAATGTCTGCATACCAGAAATATGATGGCGCTGCTCGCTGTTACGGTCGGTGCTGCCTTGAATTATCTCGCAACCTAAGTTGTATTTTACTTGAAGCTCATGCGCAAATTCCGGCAGCGTCTGAGCAGCGTCATACTCGCTCTCGGCGGAGATGAACACTACGTATGGGCGGTGGTCATTTTTGAAACGAAATTTCGGCCTGCCTGTAAGTGCCGTCGAATTAATTGTCGGGCAGACAAATTTTTCGATGTGCTCGATGACCAGGTCGGTGCCGGTAAAATGGCTGACATACGGCCACATGCGGGGGTTGTACATAGTGTCGGTCAGGTCCCGCACCAGCACCACGTTTTTGCCGAACCGTGCCATGTTGCGCAGCCCAAAGGGCCGGCCAAGCACACACATATTTGTATGCACACCCATAAGGATGACGTTGTCGATGCCGCGCTGTTCCAACAGATTCCAGATCTCCACGCCCGAATCGCTGATGGCGTCTTCATTGTGTATCTCGATAGCATCGAGCTGCTTGCGCCAGGGATGTCCAGTTTTGCACTTAGGCTGACAATCACAGCCGCCGTCGGAGTGGTCTATAGGATAGCCAGCTTTTTCCTCTTTCTCATTGAACCATTTACACCACTTGCCGATGCCCTTGGGCAGACTTGCTGCTTTTTCTACATTCTGTGCTCGCTTGCGGGCAGGATGCTGGTCATAATAGTCGACCGTGCCGCTGGGCGCATGGATTATCAGCATACCTTTGCTGCGTGCTTTAGAGACAACGTAGTTTATATGTGGCGCCAGTTCCGCGACCCGGCGGGTCGCACCTTTGCACCAGTGCTGGTCCCACATATCGCAGATGATTATAGCTGTCTGTGAGACCTTCCATTGCAGTTCATCGCTGAGTACCGTAAATTTGCCACTACCCTCTGACGTCTCCGGCCTGCTGCGGCGTGGCAGCGTCAAAACCGTAGGTTTTGGCGATGGAATCTGACATATAATTACAGAGCCAGACCATCCCCAAGCTGCGCTTGAGGATGCCACTGCCTTACTTAGCATAACTGCTACCAGCAGAGACACAATTGCCAGAACCTTTGCTTTGCGCATATTCATATCATTTCCTCCAAACAAACATTTATAAATATTTAGCCCCGCGTTTTACGCGGGGTTCTATAGCATAGCGAGCCAGCCACCATCAACATATATAATCTGTCCGGTAATAAAGTCACTGGCACGGGAGGCCAGGAAGACCGCTGTACCGATAAGGTCGCCCGGCTGACCCCATCTTCCAAGTGGGGTCTTCGACAGGACCCATCTGTCAAAATCTTCGTCAGTCCAGAGTGGTTTGGTAAGCTCTGTAGCTATATAGCCTGGCCCGATAGCGTTTACATTGATATTGTATTTTGCCCACTCTACTGCCAGCGATTTTGTCAACATAAGCACTCCGCTTTTGCTGCTGGCATAAGCAGCGGTTGTAGGCCGAGCTGAGTGACACATCAATGAGCCAATATTGATAATTTTGCCACCTTTTCCAGCTTGCTTTCGATGTCGACAGAAGGCCTGTGACATTACAAGCACGGCAGTCAGATTTACCTCGATGACTTTGTTGAAGTCCTGCAGGTTAATGTCTTCAGCCGGTGCTCGACGGATTGTCCCAGCACAATTGATTAGAATATCTGTACCATTAGTCTCGGCAATTATATTCTTGAAAAGAGTCTCTATCCCTTTTATATTTCCGACATCAAAAGGGAATATCCACACCTTTTTGCCAGTGTCAGCTTGAATTTGCTGTTTGGCCTCGGCAAGTTGCTTCTGGGTGCGAGCTACAATGGCGATGTTAGCTCCGTGTTCGGCCAGACCTTTTGCCACCGCCAGGCCGATGCCTCTGCTGCCCCCGGTAACCAGAGCTGTTTTCCCTGATAAATTAAAAAGGTCAGTCTGCATAAGCTCATAATAAAGCAAAAAACCGGCTGTATCGCAACAGAAATAACCCCCACGTAAAACATGGGACTAAATATTTAGCCCCGCCCTTTAAGGCGTGGTTTCTGTATCTGTGGAAAAACCTTGATTTCTACCGGCTAAATCTGTAGAGTTTTTGCAAAAATACAAACTGAAGAGCACGAGTTCACAATGCCATATAACATTCGGATTGTAAGTACCTATCCGCCACGAAGATGCGGGATAGGAACGTTTTCGCGTGATTTAGCCACTGCGCTGGAGCATTTTACAGTAGAAGTTGGCCATATACGGGTCGCAGCCATAGATAATAATAACGGCCGATATGACATCCCTGTTGACCTTATCATAGACCAGTATACTGCCCAATCCTGGCTCGATACCAGAACCCATATAGTAACTCGAGCACGCGAAGGTACTAATCCTACCATTGTTATATTACAACACGAGTATGGACTTGACCCAGATAAGGACGACAACGACGGAGAGGGCACAAACTTTGTCGAAATGGCAAAAATGTTTCGTGAGAGTGAACTTACAACGTTAGTTTATCTGCACACGGTTCTCAATGAACCGGACCCGCACAAAAAAAGAGTTTTGCAAGAACTCGCCAAGTACAGTGACGGACTTATTGTCACCACAGAAAGTGCCATTGATATACTTGAATCCAAAGCGTATGGAATCGACCATTCAAAACTCAAGCATATTGACCACGGCATCAGAATGCAGCATCCTTCACAATATGACCGATTAGAGATAAAACACGAATATGGGCTGGAAAATCACTTTCTTGTTACTACACTTGGACTCCTCTCGCCGGACAAGGGGATTGATTACGGCATCCGAGCTTATGGCAGGTTTTTACAAGAGTCTTGTACAGACAGCCAAAGAAAAAACATAGTCTATTTAATCGCAGGGCAATTTCATCCGGAATTTGTAAAGGCAGATGGTGGAGAACCATACCAAAAATACCAGTCGGTAATAAATCAGGCGCTTGAAGATTATAATCTTCGCTGGTGTAGAGTGTCTGGCTTTAAGGGGGTCGATTTTGACAAATACGATGTTGTCTTTCTCGATGCCTTTCTTGATGAGGCTGCATTGCTAAAACTCTACGGCGCCACGAATGTGATGGTGTTACCTTATCTTAATATGGAGCAGATATCAAGCGGCATATTAGCCGATACCCTGGGTGCGGGTAGAGTTGCGATAGCAACCAAGTTTAGGTACGCTCTGGAGCTGATTCATTCCAACAGGCGCTGTCCAGCCGGCCTGGTAATGGGCCGATATACCAGAGGAATTTTGGTTGACCCAGGTGAACCTTCAATCGAGCAGATAGCTCGTGCACTTGACTATCTCGTATTTAATCAAGACAGACGCCTCATTATGGAAAAGCAAGCCCACCAGAGAGGCTATCAGATGAGATGGAATAACACCGCCTGGGCCTTACTACAATACATCGAATTCGTCAGAGAACAAAATCAGATAGTTACCGGCAGGGGGATAAAATTCACCAGAGAAAAACCATCAATTCTGTCAAAAAGATGATTTTGTCAAACAACATCTTCCATTCATAGTAAAAAAAGTTGAACTGCAGTTATCTTTTTTGGTAAAATAACATTGGTGCCCCGCCCGTTGTTCCGTCGTTAGTTGTCCTGCGCGAGGTCACGGGGCCCGGGAAAGGGAGGCCTTTGGTGAAAAGGGCAATTCTTTTGAATTTTGCGGTCCTGTTGGTTATAGCAGCTTTAGTGCCAGCAGTAAGTGGCCAGAACTGCGACGGCTATGTTCTGAATGAAATAATCATAAAATTACGTGAGAGGCAACAGGGACTTCAGGCATTGGCCAGGGAGTTAACCTTGCCGCAGAGCTTGGTGGAGCTGAATGCAAGATATAACGTCAGGGAAATTAAACCACTTTTAAAAAACTTGCAGCAAAAACACCAGAGGCTAACATCGCTTCATACGGAAAGCAAAACACTTCTGACTCAAAAACAAAAGCACATTCTTAGAAGACTCAAGCGAGCTCCGAAAGATGCCGTAGCTGCCGACCTTAGCAGGATATATAAAATTAAACTTGACTGCGAACCTGGGCAATCACTGCAAGAGGTTGTTCAGGCATATCAGAACAATCCAAATGTTGAATACGCAGAATTAAATTACATTGTTTCCATAGACCTAACAGCCGACGACCCTTTCTATCGTTCCCAATGGTCTTTGCAAACGATAGATGCTCCGCAGGCGTGGGATATTAGCACCGGAAGTTCGCAGATTGTAGTGGCGGTAGTGGATACAGGAGTAGATTACAGCCATAGAGACTTACAGCCCAATATGTGGGTCAATGAAGCAGAATTAAATGGTATTAACGGTCAGGATGACGACAGAAACGGCTATGTTGATGATATATACGGCTATAATTTCATTTATAACAATAGTGACCCTGCCGATGACCATGGTCACGGCACCCATGTCGCCGGCATAATCGCAGCTAAAGGCAATAATGCTCTTGACATTGCAGGGATTTGTTGGAGCGCCAAGATAATGGCCCTTAAGTTCTTGGGCTTGCGTGGGGAAGGAACCACCGCCGATGCAGTACTGGCGTTGTATTATGCCGTGGAAAATGGAGCCGATATTATCTCCAATAGTTGGGGCAGCAATAGCGAGTCTAATGCTCTGAAAGATGCCATTGATTACGCTCACAGTCGGGGTGTAATATTAGTAGCTGCAGCGGGCAACGATAATTCTAATTCGCCTTATTATCCAGCTGGTTATGAACATGTAATTTCCGTAACGGCAACAGATACAGGCGACAATAAATGGCCTCTCTCTAATTATGGTGATTGGGTTGATATTGCGGCACCGGGAGCTGACATTTTATCGTTGCGGGCAGAAGGTACTTCCCAAGGCGTATCTCACAACCCTTCCACAGCAGTCTTATCGGGTACATCTATGGCCGCTCCTCACGTCACCGGTGCTTGTGCGCTTTTACTGTCAGTCAATCCACTACTGCCATATAACGAGCTGCATGAGACGCTGGTAAGAACAATTGACCCTATCTCACGGGGCATTTGCCGTTCAAATGGACGGCTTAATCTTTCTCAGGCAGTGCATGCGGTTATTCCCGCACAAGGATATATAAATTTGGACCGCGATACTTATACCTTTGGCAGTCCAGTCAATATTTTGCTGGCTGATTGGGACCTCAGAGGCCGGGGCAGCCAAGAAGTGACCCTCACGACAACAAGGGGTGATTCGGAGACGATTATTTTAACTGAAACACCCCTTACATTTGGTGTCTTTACCGGGACCATTTCGCTTGGCCCAGGTGAGCCTAATATAGAAGATGGCATAGTCCAAGTTTCAACAGATGATGGTTTAACCGTTATATATTTTGATGCCGACGACGGCAATGGCAATCCGGTGATGGCAACGGATGAGGCGGTTACAGATTTTGAGCCGCCAGAAGTTTTGGACGTCCAGGTACAAACACGGGGTCCTGTGGCAGAGATGAGCTTCACGACTAATGAGCCGACTGCGGCTAAGGTTTACTGGGGCACGACGTGTGGTCCGCCTACGGCGGATTTAACCTTTGTGAAAGAAGATATTGTAATGAGCATATACCATACTATCAAACTCTAC
Source organism: Sedimentisphaerales bacterium (assembly GCA_046760285.1). Lineage (GTDB taxonomy): Bacteria > Planctomycetota > Phycisphaerae > Sedimentisphaerales > Anaerobacaceae > JBHIDV01. The sequence continues at coordinate 3,336 of JBHIDV010000030.1, read as the reverse complement.
GGCCTTTCCCTCAAGACAAGTTATTATTTTGTTATAGAACTTCTCGATGCAGCGGGCAACAGAATCACGGCAGATAGCGGCGGGCTCTGTTACTCTTTCACTACTGCCGCGGAATTCACCGGTTTTCATGTGCCCAGCATCTATCCCACCATCCAGGCAGCGATAAACGATGCCCAAGATGGTGATACCGTATGGGTTGCTGATGGTAGATACATTGGAGAAGGAAACTATGAACTCGACTTTAAAGGAAAGGCTATCACCGTAAGAAGTGAAAATGGCCCAGAAAACTGTATTATCGATTGCCAACGTTACGGCCGTGGGTTCCATTTCCATAATGCTGAAGATGCAAACTCTGTTCTGGACGGCTTCACTATTAAAAATGGCTATGCGGAGAGATTTGGTGGCGGGATCAGATGCACCGCCAGCAGCCCCACGATTATCAATTGCATCGTTACCCGCAACTCCGCCAAAGATTACGGCGGCGGAATGTACAATTGTTACAACAGCAACCCCACAATTATCGACTGTACATTCAGGGCTAATTCATCCGAGTCTCTTTCTATCCTGGGCAATGGCGGCGGCATGGCCAATTACTCTAACAGCAGCCCCACGATTATCAACTGCAGCTTTGTCGGCAACTCTGTTAGCTACAGCGGCGGCGGAATGTACAATCACAAAAATAGCAATCCTGTAATCACCAACTGTATCTTCCGTGATAACTCCGCAGGGCGGTCTGGTGGGGCAATGTCCAACTGGCACAGCAGTAGTCCAATCCTGACCAATTGCTCCTTCAACTGGAATCGGTCAGCAGATGGTGGAGGTGGGATGTGTAACTATTACAATAGCAACCCGATAATTAAAAATACCATCTTTAGCCACAATTCAGCTGAAAAATTTGGAGGCGGGATAAAAAACTACGAGAGTAGTCCGTCGCTGCTCAACTGCACCATAAGCGCAAACCGGGCAGAATTCACCGGCGGAATCTGGAACGGGCCCGGCAGCGGCTCGCAACTTTCTAACTGTATTCTCTGGGCCAACAGTGACAGTGCCGGCATGGATGAATCCGCGCAGATACTATTCTGCGAAGCAGAACTTCGCTGCGCAGCACGAGGTAGCAGCAACGATGAGACCTCGGTCGAGATCCCCGCAGGGCAGGGTCCCATCAATTATTGCTGCATCCAGGGCTGGACCGGCCGGCTCGGAGGCATTGGTAACATGGTTGCCGAGCCGTATTTTGTGGATGCTGAAAATGAAGATTATCACTTAAAAAGTGAAGCCTGGAGATGGGATAACGAGCGCGGGCGATGGCATTACGATGAGCTAACCAGCCCCTGTATTGATGCAGGTAACCCAGGTTCAGCCTTGGAGGACGAGCTATTAACTGTGCCCGATGACCCAAATAATCTGTGGGGAGTTAATTTACGTATTAATATGGGAGCATACGGCGGCACAGACCAGGCAAGTATGCCTCCACCTGGAGCGAGCCTGCTGGCCGATATTACTAATGACGGCCTTGTTAATATGAAGGATTTTGCAGCTCAAGCTCTATACTGGATGACAGCCCAAAGCAGACAGCCAGGTGACCTAAATCGAGATGGGCTGGTAGATTCAGCAGACCTTATTCTGTTGGCCGAAGACTGGCTCAAGCAAACGCCGTTAGGCGTCCTGCGGAGCTCCGGTGCATCCGGTCATCTTACACCACAGGTTTTGCACCCTTCAGTAAGTCTCCGATATCGGTAATACCTACACCCGGCCCTTTAGGAACTGTGATGCAGCCGTTGTTGACCTGCAAAGGCGGGTCGAACCACTTGCCATATTTCTCGATGCCCTTCTTGTATTCCTGGTAGGGGCCGATGTCAGGGGTGTAGGAGGCGAAATGCAGCATGTAGACGAATCCAAAGCCGCCCGAAATGTGGACGGTCGTCGGCATCCCGGCGAGGGCAGCCATGCGAGCTACGCGTGTGGAGCGGATAAGCCCGCCGTAATAATGGAGGTCCGGCTGGACTATGTCCACGCCGCGGTTGTAAATCGCCCAGCGGAACCGACGCTGACTGTATTCCTGCTCCCCGCCGGCAACAGGTATAGTCAGGGCATCGGCCACCTTTTTTGTGTCTTCCAGGTGATCGAATGGACACGGCTCCTCAAAATAGACTGCATCGATATCCTCCAGCATCCTTCCGACTTCGATGGCTTTCGGCGGGTCATAGGAGCTGTTGGCGTCAGCATGGATAGCAATCTGGTCTCCCAGCGTTTTACGGGCCAGCGGAATTAGTCTCTCGGTCCTTCCGGGCATGGCATCGGCGTTTCTGCTCATACGTCCGCCGACCCTGAACTTGACGGCTTTCGCTCCTGTTTGCTCGATCAATTCCATAAGATAATCTGCTTCCTGCTGGGGCGTCGTGTCACGGCGTCCGCTCGCTATGTAGAAGGCTACTTCCTGCCGGATAACGCCGCCGAGCAGTTGTCCGATAGATTTGCCCGCCTGCCTGCCTATCATGTCCAGGATAGCAAACTCCACCCAGGCCAGGGGGCACCACAGTGCCAGGCCCTGGAGCTTGTAATTGCTGCGGTATCTGTACACTCCAAACAGGTGAGATTCGAGTTCGCGGGCATCTTTGCCGATGAAGTAGGGAACTACCAGCTTGTTCAATATCGGATACAGATATTCTGCCCTGGCATTGGTCACGGCAATTCCTTCTGCACCATCCTTGGAACGGACGCGCACAAAGTGCTCCCTGCCTTTACGCAGCAATTCAATAGACTGGATCAGTAAGGGCGAGGTGACGCTGTCGGCCTGCAGAACAGGTGCGTCGGCAGCGGCCTGAAGTCCTTCCAAAGTGACCCGGGACCTATGTGAAAGAGGTGGCAGTTCACTTAGCGGGGGCTGGCAGCCGTGCAGGATTGACAGCACACCTGTCGCAGTTGTCAATTCCAGAAAATGGCGACGGTTCAAATGCATAATAAGCCTCCCTTTGGGTTCCCGCAAGGCGGGGTCCCTCATAATAATTCTTATACTTTCTTATTTTTTAGTTTTCAATCTCACGATAAACTACCAAATCCATATCTAATTTCCAACTGATTTTGGTTTACTACAGCAGCTATTTTCTCTGCCAGCGGTCCGCCTGCTGTTTATAACTATTCGGGGGCGTATGAAGATTGACACTGAGCTGACACTGTAAGGGAGTTTTTTTCCGAATTTTCCGGCAAACGGATTGACAATAGGTGTGGGAAATTGTTACTCTGTCAATGCTTACAAATTGTTGGCGGCGTAGCTCAGTTGGTTAGAGCATGGGATTCATAAGCCCAGGGTCCTCGGTTCGAGTCCGAGCGCCGCTA
>JBHIDV010000029.1:0-13696 GCA_046760285.1 Sedimentisphaerales bacterium | reverse complement strand
ATCAGGTTATCAGGACATCAGGTTATCAGGACATCAGGTTATCAGAACATCAGGTTGGTTTTTCCTGATACCCTGGTCTTCTGATTAGCTGGTTTTATTCTGGAAGAATATACTCACTATGAAATCAGCCGTTATTTGGCCCTCGTTTTGTTTTTGTTTATTTAGCTCCAACTCGCGAATTTTCGTTATGCGTGGAAGCTTCTCCAGTTCTAACAGGAAAGAATAAAACGAATTGAAGTTGCCCTCTAACTCCATTTGTAGTGGCTGCTCTATATAGCCGCTATTATCCTTCTTCTGCAATGTTCGAATAGTTTTGGGCTTTAAGCCCTGTTTTTGGGCAATTACAGTGACCTGCTTGAGGACTTTATGAATCTCGCTGGTAGGCGGCAGCTTACTTTCAAAAAATTTGATGGCCTCTTGTAACTGCTCTAATTGTTTTGTAAGGTCTTCAGCAGCTAAAGTTGTTTTTTCGAACTCAGCCAATTTAGCCAATTTCGCCTCCACTCGCTCTTTCGCCCTGGCCAGATGTCTGTTAGCCGGCTTAATCATATATTGATAGCCGACCACCGCTATGCCTAACAACAAAATGAAAAACACAGCCTTTCTAAAACCACCGGTCATAATTCTGCCCTCATCTCCAACGGTGTTGGTAATTGGTGACTATTTAACCAGTTACTATTTAACCATCTAAAAAGTACGTGATACTCTTTCGTGTCCAGCCTTAATCCGGTCAACATCATCCTTGGTAAGATGCACATTTTTTTTAAGCATTGCTGTCAGCTTGAACTGTCTGAAGGTAGTATCATCGATTTTGTATTCTTTTGATTCCACCAGCGCTACATTCTGCAACAGATTTGAGTTACTAAGCCGCTCAATATAAGCTGCCACTTGAAGGTCACTCGGAGCCATACCTCCAATTTCTATATGTGTCTCCAATAGTTGTTCTGGTGAGAGCTTTTGCTGAGTCGATTCCTTATTAGCCTGAGCCGCCTGGTATCTATTAGTTGGCACTGCTGGACTGACTTGCTTAGGCTTCTTCTGTACTACGTACAGCCGTAGTAGCGAGACCCCTGAGGGTAAGCTATTGGTCAACGAGGCCAACAAAACGCTTCTGGGGACCGGTTCAAGCAATTGTGCGGTGGTAAGTGCTGCCTTCATCATCTCTTTACGCTTTGCTTGAAGCTGTTCAAATTGCTTTATGGCCTGCTGTAAGCGGGCAATTTTTGTATTTATTAGTTCTTCCTTAGCACGGAAGGCTCGCTGACGTATCCTGATAGTCACAAACGAACCACCTAACGCTGTCATCACCACTACCAGCAGCACCAGATACATAAAATTTGCTCTTCGTGATTCGCTGCTCTGAATATAATCATCGGGCACAAAATTTATATTAAGCATTTTATTCGCACCTCGTGTTTGGGTTCCCGCAAAGCGGGGTCCCTTGTGACTCGTGCACCGAGCGATGAGTCACTATTTATGACAAGCTAAGCCCAAAGGCGATGGCCCAATTAACATTACCATTACCATTTCTTCTATCTATCCCCGAACGATAAGGATTTTCTATTTCCACTGCCGCCATACAATCTCCCATCTGAGCCTGGATTTCCATTTGTTTTGCTATGGTGGTGTAGATGTTTGCATCTACCGCCGGGCCCGAAAGGAAAATCAAACGCTCTATTTGAGCGCTTGGATGCATAGAGGCAAATCGGCGTCTGCAGGCAGTCAATTCCAGAGACAGCCCTGTCACTATCCTCTCATCCCCGACTTGCTCGGGGACCAGCTGTCTCAATCCTATGGGTATCGAACAAGCAAAAAGCGGCCTACTATGACGGCAAATTACCACATTCGTATAGCTTGGCTCTATATCCAAGAGCATAACAATCGCTTTAAGATCGGCTTTACGTCTGCCAAAGAACCTGGTATAGCAGTTAGCCAGTGCCACGGGCCAAGCACCAATAGACTTAATCGTCAGGCCGGCTTTTTCATATATGGCCAAATGTCTATCGATAATTTTGCGCTCAGTTGCCATCATTAGAACGTTATCGTCTTCCGTCGGAAGGTACTTTATCATAGCATCATCTGATTCAAATGGCAGTTTTTGTTTTACCTTGGAAAGAATCACCTGTGATAATTTTTCATCATTTGTCGAAAGCTGTGCGCTACCATTTGGCGATTTACTATAAAATTGTGTCCCCACTTTCACATGGTCGATAAATACATCATTCGCCGGTATTGCTGCTATGACGTTTCTGCCGCGAAATCTGTGATTGGCTGTGGCCTCACGTAGGGCTTCTGCCGCCCATCTTTGCCAGGCAGCGCTGCCAGGTTTGATGCTTTCAGGGCGTCTTTCGCTTCTTCCGGCAATCAAGCTTATGCCTTCTCCATTATTTGCCAACTGAGCCAGCTTAATACTGTCGTCCCCAATATCCACGCCAATCGAACATGCACGGCTTTTCAAGAACCAAAACATATCAATTTCACCTGCAGAAACGCAACCCGCCTGCCCAGAGAGTACGGCGGGCAGGCCTGCTTGCCCGTCCCTCGTCCTACATCCCTCGTCTCACAATGGAACAGAGACGAAGCAGAAGGGACGCAATATGCCTACTAAAATATATGAAACAAGATACCCATCAGCCAAACACCGGTAGAATTATTAGAACCTCACTGCAAGAAGTATTACAACAAACTAACTAAGCTTCCGATAAAATGCTGGCATCGAGGTGTGAGGATGGTTTCAACTTATGAATGAGACGAATTTTTTGCAGTTCCATCGCAGCGAAAAACTTTTGAAAAACGAGAATTTTTCCGAAGCAAAGCGGAAATAAATCGTAAAAGTTCTTACGAGATAGGTAGGAAAACAAATTTATGGGACATTAAGAGCATATCTTGTATTTCATTTCGCGCTTCTATTCGGCCTTGAGTCGGCGCTTCATTAAGTCGTTAATTGCTGTCTGGACCGATTTGCCCTCAAACAGCACTTCGTAAACCGCCTGCGTAATCGGCATCTCCACATCATATTGGTCAGCAAGAGCAACGACCGACTTGCAGGTCGCAACGCCTTCAACAACTGATTCGGTAGCACGTTGAGCCTGCTGGACGGTTAAGCCTTTGCCTATTCTTTCGCCGAAGGAGCGGTTTCTTCCCCTCGGCGAGATGCAGGTTGTCACCAGGTCACCCAGGCCGGCTAATCCTGCGAAGGTCTGCGGTTTAGCTCCCATCGCCACCCCTAAGCGAGTAATCTCGGCCAGCCCTCTGGTCAAAAGAGCGGCCTTGGCATTATCGCCGGCTCCTATGCCGTCAATAATTCCTGCGGCGATCGCGATAATATTCTTGCAAGCGGCAGCTAACTCTACGCCCACGACGTCGGTATTGGTATAAACACGCAGCCAGGGACAATTGAAAGTTTGCTGGATATCTCTGGCCAATTGCTCGTCGCCGGCAGCGGCGCATGCCGTTGCAGGAAGTTTTCTGGCCAGTTCATCCGCGATGGTCGGCCCACTGAGCACCGCAAATCTCGTCCCCCTGCCTGCGCAGGGGCAAGCCTGTCCCCGCGAAAGCGGGGATCCCTCGTCCCTCTTCCCTCGTTCTTCACCCAGCACCTCAGCAAGTATCTGAGTCGGACGCAAAAGCGTATTGTTCTCAATACCCTTAGCTACCGAAATAATGGGGACATCTTTGGGGACATGATTTTTTAGTCTGTTCCAAACGCTACGCATAAATTGACAGGGCACAGCAGAAACGATTAAGTCGGCTCCAGCCATTATGCGTTCATCTTCAGGCTCAAATATAAGGGCTTCGGGCAGTTTGTAGCCTGGCAGAAATTTTTTGTTCTCCCGGCTCTGTGCAATCTCAGCCAACTGCTGTTGGTCATAGCCCCATATTTGTATCTCGTGACTTGTCGCTCGTCGCTGGTCGCTCGATTCTCGTTTTTCGCACAGCAGCATCGCCAGGACGGTACCCATCCCGCCATCGCCAATTATGGAAATGTTTTCGTATCTCATCGCTTGTTGCTCGTTGATTTTACTTTGTTCGAATCGCTTTTCATCGAGTGCGCATTAGAACAGCCGGCCGCAAATATGTCAACTCTTGAAATTTTCCTGCCGCGTCGTTCCGAGCTTGCGACGGTTCTCCAAAGGCGGAAAGAATCTCTTTTGCTCTGGTCAGGGATGCTGCAGAACTGTGTATGGACAAGGGATAGATCCTTGCGGCACAAATATGCAGACCGCCACAATGCCTAAAAAAACAGGTTCGAACCACTTGCATAAACAAGATTAAGCTGCTAAAATGATTATGCACAAAGTCAATAGTCTTGTCCGTTTGATTATGACCGGTTAACATCTTTGAAGCACTCGGTCAGAAACAAAAATGCGCATTTGATGAGGGGTGATTGCGATGCGAAGGCGAAAAGGTTTCACGCTGATAGAGCTGCTGGTGGTAATTGCCATTCTGGCGGTGCTGATGGCAATTTTGATGCCGGCTCTTAAAAAGGCTCGGGAACAAGGGCAACGTGCGGTATGCCAGTCGAACCTCAAGAATTATACTCTGGCGATAATCATGTATACGGATGATAATGACGGAAAATTCTGTGACCCACGTAGTGTTTATTTTTCGCAGACCCAGCCTTATCCTGTGGAATCGGGGCTTGCCAGCCCCATTCATCTTCGCTGGTGCAATGGGGACTTATATCTAAGAGACCATCCGGAATATGCCGGCCCATTTTTCCGTTACCTGCAGGATGCAAAGGCTTTCATCTGTCCCACTTTTGCCGACATAGCCAGAAGAACTTCCGAGGACCACTTTTATCAAGCTGACGCAAACAGGCTTAAGAACTACAAGCCCTGGTACAATTACACGATGAATGCATATCTGGGCAGCCCTGCTTCGAGCGTTAAAAAATCGGCTGTGAAAAAAATATCCGAAGTAAAGCGTCCTGCGGAAACGTTTTCATTCACCGAGGAAAGTGCCTTGGTTGACACTCGCTATAATGTCTCGGGGCTGAACGATACGTACATGATTCCGGGCTCGGATAAGATGATTGACGGCTGGCTAAGCCATCCTACCGTTCAGGGTAACTATCGTAATATCAGACCTGGCCCCGAAGGGGTAGGCCAGTTTTGGGATGTTATCGCTGGTTTTCATTATGCTCCCAGCGGTGACCCGATAGGAGGAAAGGGCAATTGTGCTTTCCTGGATGGGCATGTGAACGCCCATACCCGTGCGGAAACCTTCCCCTTATCCTGGCCCCACTGATTTTAACTGCTGCATTTTCCTTATTAGCGTGAAAAACCTTATTACAAACCTTCGAGCGAATCATCCTGAACCGGAGAGCCTGTTCTGTCTTTTCTTCAGCGGCGTGGTCCACAGATAGACCTTGTGGTCGCGGTTGTCCTCATTTGAAGTGACCTTGATTACTTTGTCCGGCTTTACTCCTTTCATTCGGAAGTCGTGTGAGACAATCCGCGAGCCGGGCTTGAGCTTCTCCAACTGCGGGATCAGCCTCACATTTAGTTCCGGAAGAAGATACAGTGTGATTACGTTTGCTTCACTAAGGTCAAGGGTGAAGATGTCTTTTTGCTCAATTCTAACCAGATGGCCAACGTTATTTTTTTCCACGTTTTCCAGCGACTCTTTTATCCGCTTGGGGTCTATGTCGTAACCTACGGCCCTGCAGCCGTACATCTTAGCTGCTGTCACTACGATTCGGCCATCCCCACAGCCTAAGTCGTAGACCAGGTCATCCTTTGTGACTTTCGCTAATTGCAGCATCTTTTCCACCACATCCTGGGGGGTAGGGACAAAAACGACGTCTGGCTCGCGGTATTGCTCGATTGTCTCGCTTGCCTCTGGGTTGCTCACATCAAGGTCCGCAGCCTCAATCACCGGCTCGCCGATTGCCTTGACTGGCTGGCTTATCTGCTGCTGGTAGTTCACGTTGCCAACAGCGGCTTCAACTGCTGTACTGCTCTGTCTGTCGTCTTGGGAAAGCTCAACGCCAGTAGGATTAGCCTCTTTGCCTTTGCAACCAGCCCAAAAAACAGCAAAAACCAGCAGCAAACCAATTACTTTTTTCATACTCATCTCCTTTTAAAATACCCTCTGAATCTTGCTTTATTAACAAAAGAACTGGGGAAAAAGGGTTTGCGTAACACAAGATGGCCCTATAGCCGCAAACCTAAAAAACCCCAGCCCTTTTCTGTTATGGTATCGAATTAGCTGTTAAGTGCAAGAGCTTTTTTCTTTTTTTCTTAGTCGGCACAGCCAAACCCCCACACCAACTGAGTCCGTCAAGGTCGTACTCGGACGGCTTAGGCTTACGCCTACTCTGTTCTCCGTAGTTGCTACTCTGCGAAGTACGCTACGTAACACGAGACTATGAAGGATGAATCGCTGTGTGGCAAGCAGAGCAGCAAGATTCTGGTCAAAATCCCAGTTAAGAAGGCAGCCAAAATAGTCGATAAAGAGGAAACAGGTGCAAAATGTTAAAGTTAATTAACAGAAAAAGAATGACTAAATTCAAGCTGGCAATTCATAATGCGCCCGATCCTCATAAATGGGCTACCAAAATGGAAATACACCACCTTATGTCGGGTAAGCCTGACCTAAAAATAAAAGCACTTCCAAAACCAGCTGCTCAGGGAACACACACGAAGTAATACAAACTTGGCTTATCTTTCTCTATTAGGTTCTCATCGATTGCCTTGTGCTCCTGTCCTCTTGTGCTGCTAAGCTCCTTTAAATGTAATCTCCTGATAACCTATGGCAGCCTTAAAGCCGTAGGCGCCGGCGTGGCTTTTCCCCGTGACGAGCCTCTGGAGATTCTGAGGCTAAGACCCGAAGGGAGACCGCCGAAATCAGCGGAAGACTGCCACACATTGTAATACATAATTTCAGGTTAATAGTCTTTTTGATTAATCAAAGTACGTGTTTAGCCAGAGGAAAAACCATCCCCAAAGCCTACGGCTTTGAGGCTGCCACCCCATAAAATTGATTAAGTCAACGGTGGCAGCCCCAAGCGCAGGACTCCGATAATGAGGAGTCCAAGCTTGGGGATGGTCTTCGATAATATGCGGCTAAACACATACTAATCAAAAAGACTGTGTCCATTGTACAACCAGGCATTTTGATTTTAACTTTCGTTTTCGTGGAAAAGACCAGTGACCTTGTCCCCTTCTTGCATTTGCCTGCTGCCACGTCTTGTCCGCCGCCCTGACTTGTGTCGGAAGACGCGGGGGGCAGGCGACATGAGTCGCAGAGGCAAGGCAAGAAAGAAAGAGGGAGGCAGACAAACTTAGGTATACACAGGAACACAGCCGATGTAGGGAACCCACAGCATACCTACGTGTCTGTTATGTTATTAAACAAGCCGTTAAGTTCAACGGCGTTTTCTTCTTTTTGCCATCAACACACCCAGGCCAAGCAGCAAGCAGGTGGCAGGTTCAGGAATGGTCTGGATAGCAAGTACTATACTATCGTTCCAGTAATGGCAGTCCGGATCAAAGCCAACGCCAAACACGCCGTCCCCAGCGTAGGCGTTGAGCATGTTGATGTCGTCGGCTGTAAAGTTATAGACCAGATCTTGAGGCCAGTCAGGTAGGTCTTTAAACGTCACCAGAGCTGCGCCATCGAATCTGGTGAGGACATCATCTCCACCACTTGCGTTGTCCGTACCGGTAAAAACTTCGCCGGCGAAGGAAAGATCGTTACCGCTCAGGAGACTAATATACAGGGAGTTCGGTTGGTTATTCCAGTTTTCAATGTTGTCGAAAAAAAGACCGGCCCCGATAATAATTTCATCACTTGGAGGATTGAACTGACTTGAGGTGATCTTCCACGCATAATATTTATAGTGATCAAGGTCCCACAGGTCGTGATTTGGCGATGGAGGAGGCTGTAATGTATAAAGGCCAGCCTCGACCATACCGACCATTGCCAAAATTAAAGCAAGACTTGAAATAATAATCATTTTCATGATGTATCCAACCTCATTTTATTGTACCAAAGGATAAGGAACAACAATTGACTTAGAGCCTCTAACAAAATGAAATGGTCTTGCTCTGTACAGTCATTGGGATTGCTTCGCTTCGCTCGCAATGACATTCTATCATTGTCATTGCGAGGAGCGTAGCGACGAAGCAATCTCATTTTGTTAGAAGTTCTTAATAATAGAGTCAATGGAAACGAGCTTGTGACAACACCCCCTGTCTGATTTAATCCCCACGTAAAGATTTACAATAATAATGCTACCTTATTTGTCCGTTAAAGTCAAGATTTTTCAGCGGTAACGCTGGGAAATGTTCCAGGATTTTTTTGCTGCGTCCTTAGCCTGTCCAAAACGAAAAAGTTTCCGGACTAAGACAGGCATTATAGTAACAATAGTCGGCAAATTTTCCATCTTGATGGTAAGCCGAGCTGTTGTCGTGTCGACGGTGGCTAAACACATACGCGCTGCATACCCGCCTGGCTCGGCTCACTCCACCGATACGAGCCTCTGGAGATTCTGAGGCTAAGACCCGAAAGGAGCTCGCCGATCGGCGGAAGGCTGCCACATATTGTAATACATAATTCCAGGTTAATAGTCTTTTTGATTAATCAAAAAGACTATGCCCATTGTACAATCAAGCATTTTGAGTTTAACTTTCATTTTGGTGGAGAAGACTAGTGACCTTGTCCCCCCTTCTTGTTTTAGCCTGCTACCACGTCTTGTCCGCCGGCCTGATTTGTGTTGGAAGAGGCGGGGGCAGGTGACGGTCAAAAATCACTCTAAATATAAAGGCGTTTCTATGGATAAAAAGGACCGAAATTGGCAAGCGCAAATACCTTGGAAGATTCAAAAACGAGGCTGAAGCAGCGAAGGTCTATGATGCTGCCACCAAACCGCAGGCGGCAACCCGCAGCATACTCTACGTCGCTACAGGCCAAGCCGAGCAGTAAGAGATAATTTACAGTGTTTTGCGTCTGCATAGCCAAGCGGCAAATCCTATACCGATAGTGCTAAGAACAAGAGCAGAAGGTGCGGGGATTATGGCCAGTTCCTCTATCTCGGCGGCAGAAAGGGTTCTGTTATATATCCTGACTTCGTCGATTGTTCCGTTGAAGAAGTACCTATTTGGTGGGTTCGTTACACCTATATGGATCGGAGCATCAATACTTGAAGGTATTCCCAAACCGCTATTAGATGAGTAGTCCTCTTGACCATCTACATAGATTGTTATCAGTCCAGCATTATCAGTGACAGCAACATGATACAGTTGAAAAGGATTCAAATGCGTGGGGCTTAGACAATTATACCATGTCGAACCATCTGAATCATGGAAAATTAGCTGATTTCCAGTGGAACTACCATATCCTGCACCAAGAATTTCTAAACCCCAGCCGAATACATTATGAGGAACCAACGCCTGTTTGCAGATAATCCTTGCTTGAATGTTGTCAACATCTCCATTAAGCCTTATCCATGCGCTTACAGTAATTTGATTTGTGGTTATTTGCTGGCTTGAATTATTCGGGATCGCGATATAATCGTCTACACCGTCAAAGCTATAAGCACTATTAGGGTTTCCAAAACGGTCCGTTGTTAGGATCGCCCCATAAACCGTGCCGTTAAGCCCATTACTACTGGTATCATTCGCATTGCCACTGAAAGGATAGTAGGCTATTAGCCCGTCACTTAGATGGGCCCACGCAGCTCCAGTTGTCAACAAAAAGACCGCCGCTACTAATACAAGGCTGGTTTGCCGTCTCATTTTTGGCTCCTCCTTTCGCTTTTTGAAGACTACTTGAAACAGCATGATTATGAAGGTACTTTAGCTGCAAATCAAGAAAAAATAGAGGGAAATTCGTGTAATTCGTGGCTAAAAATTTTTGACAGGATTACAGGATAATCAATTAACTAATGAACCAAATCTCTGAGTTCTCTGCGCACTCTATGGCTAATTTTTCCGCGATACGCAATACGATATACGTGATACGAAATCTATTAGCGCTGGATGATTTCGATTGTTTCGGGGTGTAGTCTTTTCAGGTCGGCTAATTGGTTTCGGCCGAGGCGGGCGTCAATCAGAACAAAGCTGTTCAAATATTGTTCATTGAGAATTTGACCGTGTGCACGCAAGAAACTCTGCACTTTGCCGTTCGATTGAGGGCTGCTGACCCGTACCAAAAGCTCAGCTCCTTTGTACTTTTTTGTCACAGCCTCTGCGAGCTGCTCCAGGCCAAAACCAGTTTTAGCTGATATGGCGATTGCATCGTCAAATAAGGTTTGCAACATTTCAAGCTGGCTGAGATTTTTGAGACTATCAACTTTGTTGAGTAACTTTAGAATCGGCTTTTGGCTGCAACCAATCTCCTCCAAAACGGCATTTACAGATTCGATCTGCTTTAGAGCATCCGGGTTGGAGACATCGATTATATGTAAGAGTAAATCTGCATTGACAGCCTCTTCCAGCGTGGCTTTGAACGAGGCGACCAATTGATGAGGCAGAGACTTTATAAAACCAACGGTGTCACTGATAAGCACCTCTGCCCCTTTAGTTGGGGCCCACCTTCTTGTTCGTGTGTCGAGCGTGGCAAAGAGTCTATCCTCAACAAAAACTCCCGCATTGGTAAGTGCATTTAACAGCGTGCTTTTCCCAGCGTTGGTGTAGCCAACCAGGCAGATTTTATACAGGCCTTTTCGGCTATTAATCTCACGGATTCTGCGCCTATCGATATTTGCAAGTTCGCGTTTTAGCTCGGTTATGCGCTTGCTAACCAATCGCCGGTCGATTTCTAATTGCTGTTCGCCTGGGCCTCTGGTGCCGATGCCGCCGACCACGCCCGCAGCGGTGGCTCCACCTGCCCCTGCTAAGGTGTCTAAGTGCGACCACATCCTGGCCAGTCGCGGATAGGTATATTCCAACTGGGCTAATTCGACCTGCAACTTGGCCTGCTTGGTCTTTGCTCGCGTGGCGAATATATCCAAGATCAGCTCGCTGCGGTCAAGGACTTTTGCCTTGACGAGTTCCTCCAACTCTCGAATCTGGGCGGGCGAGAGGTCGTTATCGAATATTACCACGTCCGCTTTGAATCTTTTGACTCGCTGGGCCAGCTGGTTGGCTTTGCCTTTGCCGATATATGTGGCAGGATTTATAGTGCGGATTTTTTGCTGGAATCTATCAACGATGACTGCGCCGGCGCTTTCAGCTAAGGCGGTAAGCTCAACTAAGTCGTCGCCCCCATCGGCAGCGTGGCGAACAGCTGCTACTAAAATGGCCCGTTCTTTTCTGACTCTTAGCGTCTGACGCAATTTCTCCAAGTAAATACACCTCCCAAATTGCTTTTATATTTTATCATATTCATCCATATTATTCAAGAAAACCAAATGTTCGACAAATTTACATTATTTTCGAACTAATAATGGTGTTTTATCGGACAACTGTGCGTATTTTTTGCGCTAAAAACTGCATACAAAGATTTTTTGACTTGAAATATGTAAAATCTGCTTTAGAATAATTAATTGAGCGATTTTTGACGAATTAGATAGGTTGTTGTTCTCTCGTTGGTTGTAATATTAGAAGTGAAGAAAGGGTGTTTTTTCCTTTATGTTGAAAGTAAAAGCGCGATCAGGTGAATCAGTCCAGCAGATGATAAAGCGTTTTAAGAAGCTGTGCGAAAAGGAGGGTTTGATTAGAGATATGAAGCGCATTGCCTATTACGAGAAACCTTCTGAAAGGAACCGCCGGCGTATTCGCAAAGCCCAACGATTCCCAAAGTTCTAATACAAAGTCACTATTGCTTCACTTGAGCTTCCAGCACCGGCCAGAAGACCCAGTCGCCGGTATCTGCCCACATTCTCGGCTTGCCCCGGCTGTCAAGGCCGAGTCTGCCGCCGTCATCCTCAAAGTCCATACCGAGACTATAAAGGATAAATCCGTCCTCAGTCTTGCTGTAGCTGAACGGCTGTCCGCCGAAGGGGTCCATCGGAAGCCTATCTAAATATCCGCTCGAGACCAGCTCAGCGAGGTTCTCCGGATACCGGCCTTTGTCTTTCTCATAGCGCATAATTGCCAGCACGGTCAACAAGGCCTCTCTGCCCGTTTTCATCCGCCAACCTATCTGGCTCACTCTTTCATGTGCAGGACCCTGAATCTTCAACATAAGGCTTGATTGCTCGAGGGTCCGGTTCCATTTTTCAGTATCTTTTTCTTTATTGTGCAAGTCCCATGGCGTCACTTCAAATAATTTATCAACCTGCTCAAAATATTCATCAATTTTCGCTGCAAATTCCTGCCTGCTTGGATACCTGAATGTTAGCAATCTCCCAAAAAAGTCTTTGCTATCTTGCACTACATACGGCAGGCCTTGCTTCAGGAGACGACCATCACCTTGGCCATCGTCGGTAAAACCTCGTTGAATCAGGTCATACCAGAACACTTTTTCTGCTTCGAGGCTAATGATCGGCTTTTGCTTTTTGAATTGTTTTGCTAACTCATCCTGCACAAATCTCAAGGCATCTGCCGGCACATCGGTGTTTTTCAAAATTGTGCTAATTTCACCATGGGTGAGACCCTCAATTGCCACGCCCACTAACTGCTCGATAAGCAAACCCTGGCCGTACAAATGATTGCCAAATTTCAGCAAGATAGCGCAATCTCTCAGCGCAGAATCAACATCTCCATTGTAAGCTCGAAGTTGAATCTGCCATCGCATGGCACGCGCTAAATTTTTGTAGCCAGCCAAGGATTTCATAACGTCCGGCATAAGGGTTTCTACTAACTGGCCCTCACCGCTTTTTTGATAACGACTCCAATAGTAAGGGCGCTGGGCAGCTATTCTGAGCGTTTCAAGCGACTTTTGATTATCATCGAGCCATGAGACTAAGGACTGTAGCTGCACATCGTTAAAATCTGTCGGCCATTTGGCCTTGCTTTTAATTAGCCAGTCCGGCATTTCCACATAAAGCTCAACAGCTTTTTCATAATATGGCCTTGCATTATCTATCTCATCCCTGCCTTGCCGAACAAATTCGTTCAGCCAATCAACATAATTTACACTTATGGTGGGCTTACCTATAATCAATGGGCTTGCGCATATAAGAAGATAAAGAAAGAAGATTGCTAATACCTGGAAACCTCGCACAAGGGCTTTTTTCCAGAGTGGTCGGCAGCGTTTCTTGGCGCGACGCATTAGAATAGCAAGCAGTTTTACATCGCCGAAATCCGCGATTAACTGCCGGGCTTTTTGCTCTTTCTCTTCGTCGGTTTTGCAATCTTTTAGCTCATCCTCAAAATGCGCTGCTAATTCCGCCTTTACATCCTGCCGGACTTTTTTGCGATATCGCATCTTCCTCACGACCAGCTTTATATACTCTGTTGCGCAAGCTGGCAGAACGTTGTTTCTTTCTTTTGTCTCGTGTTGATTTTCCATATCTTTTGAGCTATCGCTCTTGCTTTATTCAGCCTTTGGCACCGGCCAGAAAACCGTGTCACCATTGTCCCTCCACTGGCTGATTCGGCCTTTTGTATCCCTGCCCGGTTCACCCCCATCATCAGTAAAATTAGGCCCGATGCTATAGAGAGTGAAATTATCATCCATTTTTTTGTAAATCAGTGGCCTATCGGTATATGGGTCCATCGGCAACTCTTTCAAGAATCCAGCCGCAACCAGTTCATCCGGACTCGCCGGATATTCACCTATCTCCATTCGCCACCGCTTAAGT
>JBHIDV010000028.1:0-13884 GCA_046760285.1 Sedimentisphaerales bacterium | reverse complement strand
TAGCCCCTCTTATCTTTAGCATTGACGTCGGCGCCATTTGCAATAAGTAATTCTACTACAGCTGAATGCCCTTGCTGGGCTGCCCAGATCAATGGTGTCTGGCCCCAGTTATACCTTGAATTGACGTTCGCTCCAGCACTTACAAGCAGTTCCACTACATGCTTATGCCCCCCATAGGCCGCGGCGCCCAGGGGTGTCCAGCCCCACTTGTCCTTTGCATTGACGTCGGCACCTCTTGCAATAAGGAGGTCTGCCATCTCCTTATCCCCTTCACTTGCAGCGAAGTGCAGAGGCACAAAGCCGTCTTTATCCTTTGGGTTAACACCCGCACCTCCAGTGATGAGAATTTCTGCGACTTGCCTCTGACCTTGCTCTGCTGCGAGGTGCAGGGCAGTCCTACCTTTCTCATCCTTTGCATTGAGGTCAGTGCCTTTTGAAATGAGTGATTTGACTTGCTCAAGGTTGCCGTCAGCCGCAGCTTGGTGCAGTGACTTAGTTTGTTTCTCCCGACCTCCGGCAGCGACAGACATTAACACCAAAAGCAAACAGAATAGTTTTATCAGTTTCATTTTTAGTTGCCTCCTGTAAATACGTAACTAACGAAATTGCTCTTTTAACATTTTTGCATTATACACGGCGTAGGCGTGGATGTCATTATTGAAATAAGCGTAGACACTGTGGACTTCTTTGGTATGTTCTTTTATCCAATCGGCCCAGTTTTTTAACATGGCTTTAGTGTAATTGCCCTGGTATTTGCCGGTGGGGCCGTGAAAACGCACGTAAATTAAATTGCCAGTTATTACACGAGGCGTAGGGACGCCAACTAAATCATGAATACAAAAGCCTACGCCAAGCTTATCGAGCAGTTCGTATGTATCATCTGAAAACCAGCTTTTGTGCCGAAACTCAAAAACGCTGTGTTTTCTTCTCGGAAGTGCTTTGATAAAACTTTTTAGACGGTCAAGGTCTTTGTGCATACTCGGCGGCAACTGATAAAGAACAGGGCCGAGATTTTCCGCCAGCAAGCGGGCCCCGGCGAAAAACCTCTCCAGCGACTCCGCTGGGTCTTTCAGCCTTTTAATGTGGGTGATGAATCGATTCGCCTTAACTGTAAAAAGAAAATTCTCTGGGGCTTGCTTGTGCCAGTTTTTGAAAGTCTGCTGCTTTGGCAGTTGATAGAAGGTGTTGTTTATTTCGACAGTGTCGAAGTGCTGAGCGTAATACTCAAACCATTTGCTTTTCGGAAGCTTGTCGGGATAATATAGACCTTCCCAGTGGGCGTAATGCCACCCGGATGTACCTATTCGAAGTTCACATTTGGTTTTGCTCATAGTAGAAGATATTTTAGCATTTTGAACAATTCTTGAAATTATTATAATTTATTCTAACTGGTGTGTGAATGAGTGGGATAGTGATGGATTTCGGTCCGCAACAATTCGGCAGGTGGCTAATCTTAGCAGGGATTACTATAGCAGCGCTCGGTGTGCTTGTAATAGCACTTAGTCGCATCGGTCTATTTAAGTTGCCGGGCGATTTGCAATTCAGCGGCAAAAACTGGCGAATCTATTTTCCGATTGCCAGTTGCATCATAATCTCCATTGTTCTGACACTTATCTTGTGGCTTATCCATTATTTCCGTCGATGAAAACCGTCGCCGTGTATCACCATGCCGTCGCCATGCCGGCGACTGTCAAACGTAACCCCCCAGATAAATCTGGGGGGCTAAACAACTACTCCAGTTTCTTGTAAAACTCTGCTTCTCGGTCAGAAAGTCTTTTCTGCTCAATCAGAGTACGAACACGCTGTAAGTCGACATCTCTTGGTTGGCCGCCAGAGGCTGCTGACACAGCTTGTTGACCAAGGCCGGTAGGAATGACCTGCAAGAACCTGCTTATAGAAATCGTCGATACAAGTATTGCTATTACAAGCACGGCAGCTACAAAATAACGGGACAGCAAACGAGTGGCAGCCTCAAGCGCAGCTTGGGGATGGTTTTTGTCCACCTTTGGCTGATAACGACACCTGTCACAATATATGCAATCCAGATGGTCTTTGGCAGTAAGGCCAAACTCACATTTGGCAAATCTTTTTGCCGGCAAGTAGCGCTTTAGAATTGCCACATTGTTGAGCAGTGACAGGAAGGCTCCTGCCGGGCACAAATATCGACACCAGAAGCGGGTATAAAAAACTGAGCTTATCAGAGCTATCGCCGCGATAAAAAGCATTGATAATTGCCAAAATCGTAAATTGAAAAATGAAATTAGGGGGTCTGTTGCAAGTGTGCTCCGGCTTCTGCAAGAAAAGAATAAAATTATAAAAATAAACAGTACCCCATATTTGACAAATCTTGCCTTTCGCATCTTTTCCAAAGTTATAGGATGCTTGAACCTCTCAGCAAGGACGTAGCTGAGCAGTTCTTGCGCGGCACCAAAGGGACAGATATAGCCACAATAGAGATTGCCAAAGAACATTACCAAAAGTGGCATTCCAACAACAAACAAAAATGCACCGGTCAATCCAGCCGCAGGGACATGTAAAGATAGTATCGTTACTATTTGCTCACTGGAATACTGGGTGTTCAAAACGATACCGCCGACGAATAAGGTAAGCAAAAGCACCACTAACCTGCTCCAAAATCCTCCGCGGTAAGTTACAATCAAAGCAAGTACGAAAGCGGCAATCAAATAGAGCCCATGGACGTCCGGCATGTAGTTAGCCCAGCGAGCTTGTTCTTTGAGCTGCGGTTGGACAGAGTGGCCGAGAATTTGCGTGGCAAATCTTTGGCCTGATGTCTTTAATGCCGAAAGAATAGCTTTAGAGCTTACGGTCGCGCCGGTTACCGCGTCAACATCGGCGAATGGCTGAGGCTCAAAAAGATGACGACCATTCAGAAGCCCGCGCCATTGGCTGAGCATCTGAAGGTATGCTGGAGTTTCATTTGACCGTATTATGTGGAACTCGAATAGCACGCCGTTAGGGTCAACATAAACAGCAAGATTTATTTTTCCGCCAAAGCCGCGAATCTCAGGCGCCAGCTCTTCAGAACTAAAAATATAGCCGGTCAGTCTATCGTTGGCGTCAGCAACGTGAAAATAGCTGATTTTACGAGCACTATCGCGAAGAACCGTAGATTTTTGCTCAAGACTTAGGGCACCGGCCAGGGCTTGGGCCGAATGCTGAGGCAGTGATGGCGCCAGTCTCGCGGCAGCGCTGGCCAGCAGATTCGAGCACAAAATAACAGATACCCCAATACCGAATAAGATATAGCCGAGCCTACGCAATCTGAAAGCCGCGATGCTCGATGCTGGATGCTCGATGCTCGTCGAGAATCGAGAATCGAGAATCGAGAATCTCAGTACAACCAGTGGAACATTAGCCAGCAAAAGTAGAATGAATACGAAAAGGGTTACGTTTGCACCCAACACAGGAACAAGTGTAAGGCCTGTCAGTAATCCACCTATGGAGGCCCCAATATGGTCAGCGGTTTCAAGCTTGCTGCCGACCTGGCCTGTCTCAAAGCCGGAGGTGGCGAGCTGCTGGGCAGCCAGCGGGAAGTAGCAGCCGGCGCACACGCCACACCAGACGAACGCCATCGCAAAAATTAAGTGGGTCCATTGTTCGGCAGGCCAAAAGGCAATGGCGGCCAGGACCAGCGTATGGGTGATTATTACTACAAATATTGGTGAGGCGTGATACGAGATGCGCTTTATGATATATGAGATTATAGTTGCACCTGCGGTCAATCCTACCATAAACAAAGATGAGATCATTCCAATGTACAAATACAGCGAGCCGAAATGGGTCTGATACAGGTACATCAGGACAATTACCACCCCAATTCCCACCAAGCCAGCCGAGAAAATCAGAAATGAACTGTCGAAACTGGTGGCAGCCTCAAGCGCAGCTTGGGGATGGTTTTTGCCTGCGGTTTTGACGCTGCCACCCATCGCGTATGCAGCTCGTAAAACTATATAAACTAAGATCGGGACAACAAAAACCAATGGGCCAGCTAAAGCCAGGTACTTAACCAATCTGGTAACCGGTGCTCCGGATTGTTTGGCTGCCAGTAATAAGCTGTATAGATGTGTCAAAGGCCGCCAGTCACGATTAATCAACATGCTCTGGGGCAAATCTGCGCCGGCGTAATTGTCCATAGCGGCAGAGGCACGGTCCGGCAAATAAACCGAAAGCAGGGCTTGCGGCGGAAAAACATCGGCACCACCGGCTATCGTCGCAAAGCGGTCTCGCAAAATGCCGGGCTCGCCGGTTATTTTCTCGGAATCAGATGCGATAAACCAGGTGTCTTCGCCAGGCACGAGAACGAGTTTTGAGAAAACGCTCGCCAGCGTTAGTTTTGTCGAGGCACCAAGATTGATTAGCTCGGTGCCCATAATATTTTCTCCACCTGCTACGCGGACTGCTAATACGCCATTCGGCCTGAGACCTTTTTTTATTTGCCGATAGAATTCAAGCGTGTAATAGCGGTTCAGGACCGAACTGGTCGCATCGGGTAGATTGATAATTACTATGTCATAATATCGATATTTGGCGGCCAGCGACAAGCGAATGTCACCGAGTAAGGTATGGAACCGCTGGTCGTTAATTTTGAACTCTTCAGGTATAAATTGGTTAATGTTCTGCACATATTCGCTGTCGCAGTGTGCCCAACTTATTGTTTCAATCTGTGGCAAGCGCAAGAATTGCCGGCAGAGACCTAATCCGGAGCCAATGACCAGGGCTCTTTTGGCCTCAGGATTTTGGCACAGACTAATAGCCGCAATCCGCCCAGCTGATTCATAATCCGGCAATACTTCGCAAGTGCTACCTTCACGAACAGCTACCCATTGGTCCTGGTAGAGTCCATAAAGGTATTCAGCCTGAGCCGTGTAGAATGAACCTATAAGCTTTCCTTCAGGAAGTAACTTTTTCCACTTTATGACCCGTACCTGTTGGGACAGGTGCTGGTCAGCTCCAGCAATCAAACAAACGAAAACGAGTGTCGGCAAAAAAGCCCAAACCATTCTCTTTGACTTAGCGAGCTGTACCCAGAGTGCCGACAGGGACAGAACAAAAGCAAGTATAAAGAAAATCTTTGCTGAGCTTACACCGAGTCCGAGAAGAACAGTCGTGCCTAGGCCGCCCAAGAAACTTCCCGCAGCTTCTACAATATAGACACGAGAGACAGCAAACTGGCCATTCTGTTTTACCCATCGACAGGCAATGGGAAAGAACACTCCTGTGAGGGTACTGACCGGGGCGTTGATTATCAGTGACAATAACAGCATAGCCCGTATGGACCATAGAGTATACGGTTCGATGCCTGCCAGTTCTCTTGCCTGGACAATCAATATCCACTGTAGGATAAAGGCTGGCAGAAACGCCAGAAGCAGGAACTCTATGTTCTGGAGCAATGTTTCAGCGAAGGTTTTCGTTCTATAGACCAGTATTGCCCCAAAGGCCACCCACAAAAACCACGAACTGAAAAAAAATCCCACGCTTATATCATTGCCTTCGAAGGTGGTGAGAAACTCGCGAAAGAGCAGGGCCTGTGCGGCTATGGTAAATAGGCCGTAGCTGAATATCAAAAAGCCACGGGCAAATCTCATCTTTCTTCACCGAAAACGTCAGCTTGGAACACCAGAAAATTTGCGCCTTCTTTCCAGGCCTCAGCAGGTAATCCCGCTTTCAGAGACAGATGTGTGAGCATTTGGTTAAGGTCCCAGCCTTGTTCGGGTGCGACCTGAGGCAAAAACACAGCCGACCGACCGTCTTTGTTTAGCACGACTCCATCGATGCCGATTCGGATTTCATCGGGCAAATTAAGAGGTTGCGGCACGGTCAACGCAGATATTTCTATCGTAATATCTTTAAATTCCTCCTCTGTTAGCGGCCGAAAGCGTCTATCATTAAAGCTGGCGTTAATAGCATTGATTATAACCGACCTGTATAAAGGACGCTGTGGAAAGATGTCGCCTATGCAGCCTCTCAACTGAGAGTTTTTCTTGAGCGTGACAAAAGCTGCACGGGGTTTGGCCATTGCATCGCTGATGACAACGCCCAAATCTTTGATTTGCGAAATTCGCTGGTTCTGCAGGGCATAACTTATGGTTTTGCGGGCTAAGGCCAAAAGTTGTTTTTTATCCTCCTCGGTCAAGCCAGGATTATTTTCCTGTGGTTTAATGGGCGGGCAATTTGTCCACTTTCCGGAAAAAGCAACGGAAAGGTAGCTGACCGACTCGGTAAAATCACCTGTCAACTCACCAGAAGTCGCATATTTTATCAAATCAGCTTTGACAGCATCTGGCATCAACGAAAGCAATATTGCAATTGGAATATAACCACATATTGTTGCACCTGTCCTGCGTTTGTATTCGAGAAAGCCTTTGCTATCTAAACGGGCGATATGCTCGAATGCCCCCATATCTATCCTTTTAATTTCTTCAGGTTTATTGTCTGTGAAAGGCACATAATCGAACCTGGGGCCATAATGGGTAAAATCTGAACTTGCGATTACAAGAGTTTGGGACCCCGCCTTGCGGGAACCCTCTTTAGCTATTAAGCCTTTCAAAATGCTACCTGCTTTGGTGATCGTCTCTAACGAGCAAACCCCAGCTACGATCGGCACAATCTTGAGGGACCCCGCTTTGCGGGAACCCAAATCCTTTAGTCGATGCTGCAATAATGGCAATTCTATCTGGACACTATGTTCGTACTGGTGGGCATGGGGGATGTTTTGAAACACCGAATATTTTAGAAGTTTGTTTATAAATTCCACATCCAGCGGTATCTGTCCCAGCGGTGTTTCATAATGTGTTACTCTCGGCACACTCAGCACTTGCTCCATAGGTAAGTAATGGCTTGGGCCCACAATGACTACGCGCTTATATTTTTCGCTGGTGGTTTTTAGGCCGCTGGCTGCGACCTGGCCCGAGTAACGATACCCTGCGTGCGGAAGGATTAGGGCAATAACATTATCTATTGGCGTGACGTCGGCTTTTTGGAAAAAGCCCTCGATTTGCTTTTTAAGTGTATTGGCATCGGCAGGGTACCATCCCTTCTCGGCAAGTAACGAACGAAGAACCACTTTGGCGGGCTTAGCTCTGGCAGGTTCTTCTGGGATATGTGCCTTCCAGAAAAGTACGGCGACGATGCCCAGCAATACAATCGCCAAACCTATCAGAAATTTCGCTGTTACAGATTTTGGCCACTGGCCTTGCATATCAGCCACTCCACTTGCTTGGTTCGGAAATATCTTGTAAAGGCCCCAGAGAACCAGGATACTTTTTCAATGGAACAGCCCGCACGAATTTACGTGTCGTAACCTTTTTGATTGGCCACAAAGCTCCAAGAACAATTACTGAGCCTGCTTTTATTAATTTTTGAACGAATTTTCTGCGTGTCATTTCCAAACTCCGTATATTTCTTTGCTGCACTTCGGGCAGCAGCCGTCTTTAAGCCGGTTCTGCAGGATAGTATAGCCGCTGCGTTCAATGAGCAGCCTTTTGCAGTCCGGACAATATGTGTTCTGTCCTTCTTTGCTGAGAATATTTCCTATATAAACGTAATCCAGTCCACAGCTTTGCGCAATGTCACGAGCCATATCCAATGTCTTTGACGAAGTTGGCGGCAGATGCCCCATCTTGTACTGAGGGAAGAATCGTGAAAAGTGCAGTGGCGTCTCGCTGCCCAAGTTGGTTTTGACCCAGCGAGCAAGCTGGCGTATTTGCTCCGGCTTATCGTTCAGCGTCGGGATAATCAGGTTCGTAACTTCAACCAGTATACCGCTTGCCTTTGCTACGAGCAGGGCGTTCAGGACAGGTTGTAATGTCCCTGAGCAGACGCGGCGATAAAAATCGTCAGAAATCCCTTTCAAATCTATGTTCGCTGCATCGATGTATTGGAGCAGTTTTTTCCACGGCTGTTCATTTATATATCCAGCTGTCACTAATACATTGCGTATGCCAGCTTGCCGGGCTAACTTTGCGGAGTCGTAAGTATATTCGTAAAAGATGATGGGCTCGCTATAGGTATAGGCAATTGATAGGTAGTGTTTTTTTTCTGCGAGCTGTACCAAACTTTCAGGCGGCAAAAAGGCGGCTGTACTTTCTTCAGGATTAGCCTGCGATATTTCCCAGTTCTGACAGTTCAGACAGTGCAAGTTGCAGCCGACGGTGGCTATAGAGAGAATTCTGGTACCGGGAAGGAAATGAAAAAGTGGCTTTTTTTCTACCGGGTCAAAAAGGCTCACAGAGCAGGGGTATCCGTACACGACCGTTCGCAAAACTCCATCGATATTGATTCTGACCCGGCACTCGCCGCTTTGGCCAGGCTCAATCAGACACATCTTTGGACATAATTCACATTGAACTTTCATTTTCGAACCTCGATACTTGATGCTGGATACTCGTCGAGTATCTAACATCAAAAATATAATTATAACAAATCTCTCGCAATCTTTCTAATCAGAAAGTGCTATCTTTATATGCACGAAAATTATCGCTTTTAGCCACGAAAAAGCACAAAAAGCACAAAAAAGGTAGTCTTTTCGTTTCTCTTTTGTGCCTTTTGGTGGCAAATATATTTTTATCCTTTTGAGCCTTTTCGCGGCTATCTTTACTAGATATAATCAGGTTCATGAAGAACGCCGTGCTTAGCGAACTTTTTAACCAAATGGCCGATATTATGGAGATACTCGGCGAGGACCGTTTCCGCATTAACACCTACCGAAAGGTCGCACGCATCATCTCCGATATGCCCACCGATGTCGAGGCCCTGCTGGCAACCGGCAAGCTGGCAAAGATACCCGGCATTGGAAAGTCAAGCCTGGCTAAAATCGAGCAGTTTGTAAAAGCCGGTACAATAACAGCCCACCAAGAGTTGCTAAAAAAAATACCATCAACTTTATTGGAATTGCTCACCATACCTGGTATGGGACCAAGAGGTGTTAAAGCAGTCTACGAAGAACTAAATGTAACAACTATTGACGAGCTAAAAAGTGCCATCCAGAATGGCTCTGTTGCCGGCCTTCCTGGCTTTGGTGATAAAAAGGCAGCAGCAATCACAAAAGGCATTGAATTTCTCGAAAAATCCACCGGCCGAATCCGCCTCGACCAGGCCCTTGAGGCAGCGGATGTAGTCGGTGCACTTCTTCAAGAACAAACCGGTATCGAAAAAATCCAGCCTGCCGGCTCGCTGCGGCGTAGAGCTGAAACCATCGGTGACGTGGACATACTCGTTGCTGGTCGTAAGGGAAAACAGATTATAGAGGCGTTTACCAAAGCGGGGTTCGTCCAGGAAATCCTTGCCGCTGGGCCAACGAAGGGATCAGCAATTGTCCAAACGGAAACTACTCCTGTCCATGTTGATGTGCGTGTCGTGCCACGGGAAAGTTTCGGCGCGGCGGCGCAATACTTTACCGGTTCAAAACAGCACAACGTGCGCTTAAGGGAAATCGCTGTAAAGGCGAAGTGGAAGTTGAATGAGTATGGGCTGTTCAAGGCGGACAAGATGATTGCGGGCCCGGTCGAAGAAGAAATCTACCAGAAGCTTGGCCTTGACTATATTGACCCTGTCTTACGGGAAGACCGAGGCGAAGTAGAGGCAGCAGAATCTCACTCTTTGCCTGAGTTGATTCAATTTAAAGATATCAAAGGTGACTTCCATGTCCATACGAATGCATCCGATGGTAACTGCTGTCTATCCGAGCTTGCCAAAGCTGCAAGAGACTTAGGTTATAAGTTTATTTGCGTCACAGACCATTCAAAGTCGTCTGCAATTGCCAACGGACTATCGGCCAAACGGCTGGCACAGCAAATCAAAGAAATCCGTAAGCTCAATGAAAGATTAAAAGGCATAACTATCCTGGCGGGAACCGAGGTTGACATCCTGGCTGATAGCTCTCTGGATTTTGATGACAAATTATTGGCTGATCTGGATTTTGTGATAGCGGCGATACATTCCGGCCTGACCAGCTCACG
Organism: Sedimentisphaerales bacterium; assembly: GCA_046760285.1. Classification (GTDB taxonomy): domain Bacteria; phylum Planctomycetota; class Phycisphaerae; order Sedimentisphaerales; family Anaerobacaceae; genus JBHIDV01. Next base: position 3,907 of record JBHIDV010000028.1, on the reverse strand, counting down.
CCAGAAGGTAACTACCCGCACATTAAAGGCTATGGACAATCCTTATGTCAATTGCATTGCGCACCCAACCGGCAGGCTGATTGGGCAGCGAGAACCAATGGATATTGACATTGCCGCCGTAATCAAACATGCCGCTCAGACTCATACTGCTCTGGAGGTGAACGCAAATCCATATCGTTTGGACCTCAAGGATACTCATTGCAAGATGGCTATCGAAGCAGGTGTTAAGCTGGCCCTCGGCACCGATGCTCACAGTATTGAAGGTCTTGGCTTAATGGGCTTTGGCGTGGCAACTGCCGCGAGAGGCTGGGCCACAAAGGCCAATGTTCTTAATGCACTGTCACCGACCAAAATCAAAAGCTGGGTTAAAAGCAAAAGACCGTAGTTTATTATGGCTTGTAAGTCTGTGAAAATCCTCTTAGCAGGTCTGCCAGGTTGTGGCAAAACGACCGCGGTAATGCAAATTATAGAAAGTCTGAACTGCAAGAAAGTGGCAGGTTTTTATACACAGGAGATTCGTGAAAAAGATAAGCGCAAAGGTTTTCGCTGGACCCGTCTCGATGGTGCCACCGGCGTACTTGCTCATATTGACATTAAAGGACCTTTCAAGGTGGGAAAATACGGTGTAGATGTAGCCGGCTTTGAAAAATCCGTCGTGCCGGTTTTAGATATTGGGCGAACCAATGCTGAACTATTTATCCTTGATGAGATTGGCAAGATGGAATCTCTGTCGGAAAAGTTTGTTATCGCGGTCCGTAAACTCTTTGCTTCTGATAAATCTGTATTGGCCACTGTGGCACAGAGAGGGACCGGCCTTATTTCTGAAGTAAGAAATTACCCGGCGATCAAACTATTTAACTTGACCCGTCAAGGTCGTGATAAAATAATATCTGAGATTTTGCAGATTCTGTCGTTTTTGAGAAGGAGAGAGAACGATGCGTAAAGAAAAGCGTATTTCTCGACGTAAATTTATGGGCAATTTAGCTGCGTCTATGGCAGCAGTAACCATCGTGCCCGCCCATGTCATGGGACGAAATGCTCCAAGCAATAAATTGAATATCGCCGCCATCGGTTCCGGCGGACGGGCCCGGGCTAATCTTAAAGGCGTTAGCAGCGAAAACATCGTAGCCCTATGTGATGTAGATGAAAAGCGTGCCGCCGGCACATACAAAAATTATCCCCGGGCTAAAAAATACAAGGATTTTCGCATTATGTTGGATGAAATGGAAAAATCTATTGATGCGGTGATTGTCTCTACGCCTGACCATACTCACGCCGTCGCTGTTATGAAAGCAATCAAGATGGGCAAGCACGTTTACTGCGAAAAGCCTCTGGCTCATTCGATTTACGAGGTCCGCCGAATAACCGAGGCTGCCCGCGAATACAAAGTCCAGACCCAGTTAGGCAATCAGGGACATTCATCGGAGCAGATCCGTATGATGTGTGAATGGGTTTGGGACGGGGCCATTGGCGATATTCGGCAGGCCTATGCCTGGAGCAGTAGGCCCTCCGGCGGCGCAGCTTTTCCCGTGAACATGAAACGTCCCACAGACAGACCACCCGTTCCTGAGGGACTGGATTGGGATCTCTGGCTTGGCCCGGCACATTATCGTCCCTATCATCCTGCCTATCTGCCCTTCAAATGGCGAGGCTGGGTCGACTTCGGCACCGGGGCATTGGGGGACATGGGTTGTCATATCCTGGACCCGGTTTTCTGGGCACTAAGACTGGATGAGGTAGAAACTATCGAGGTTGAGGCGACAACCACCCATTTTGACCCTGAAATTATGAGAGAAACCTATCCTGTTGCTTCCATCGTTCGTTATAAGTTTCCAGCCCGGGATAATATGCCGCCGGTAAAGCTGACTTGGTCAGATGGTAGACTTCGTCCACCTCGGCCGGATGATATGGAAATCACGCGAAAATTTGGTGGTGAAGGTGCTTTATTAATTGGTGAGAATGGCAACATTATGCACGGCTCCCATGGTGCCAGTGGCCTGCGGATTGTCCCGGAATCAAAGATGAAGGCTTATCAGCTACCTGCTAAGATTATACCCCGCTCCAAAGGTCATCATCAGGACTGGATTCTCGCCTGCAAAGGTGGAAAGCCTGCCAGTTCAAACTTCAACTACGGCGGTCCCCTCACAGAGATGGTATTGTTAGGCGTCCTGGCCGCGCGCAATCAGAATCGCAAATTGATCTGGGACGTTAAAAATATGCGCATAACTAATGACGAAGAAGCTAACAAATACGTTAATCCGCCTTATCGGCAAGGCTGGACCTTGTAAACGGTCATTTCAAGTTGCTGGCGTAGATGGATGCAGAGCAGGCTGGTTTGTTGTTATCATTTCGGTAGTGAAGAAAGGCAGTGGTGCAAATGTTACTTGTATTTTTAACTCGAAGGATTTTTTCTTGGCAAAGACTTTTGCTGAAGTACTTTCGAAAACGACCAATTGCAAATTAGTTTGCGTTGATATTCCTATTGGTTTAAGCGATGGCGAAAAGCCCCGCGAGTGTGACGTCGTAGCTCGTAAAATTCTCCGCGGGGGCCGGGCCAGTAGTATCTTTCCGCCACCGATAAGGCCGTGTCTTTCAGCTAAAGACTCTGAGACAGCCAGTAGGATTTGCTTCAAGTATTCCGGCAAGAAGCTAAATCGTCAGAGTTTTTTCATATTGCCCAAGGTTCGTGAAGTTAACCAGGCAATGACACCCCAGCTTCAGCGCCGAGTATGTGAAATTCACCCTGAGCTGGCATTTTGGGCACTTAACGGAAAAAAGCCGATGCAGCACAAAAAGAGACAACTTGCTGGCCGGAATGAACGTATGAGACTACTGTCGACCATTTTTCCAGACGTTGGACAGCTTGTTGCCAAGGCGCGCAAACCCAAGGAAGTTGCGCCGGATGATATTTTGGATGCACTTGCAGCTGCTTGGACAGCCAGCCAGATTGTTTCAGGAAAAGCTGAAACGCTGCCAAAGAACCAGGAACTTGACAGCAAAGGTTTAAGGATGGAAATTCTCTACCCAGCACCGATAGTGGATGAGTAAGAGCCCCGCGCAGGGGTTCGGAACCCCCAAAACGCGAAAGAATACATTTGGGGAACCCCTTTCTGCAAAGTGGTGTCCCAAAGGGGGACTAAAACTGTCCCCGGTCTGGCCGAAGGATATCTGTTGTATAGGGTAGAATAAGTATAAAAAAGCTTATGTCTACTCACATCTTTATAGGGTGCCTATTTCTACGGCGCCAATGTTTCTGATAAATGCGTCCGATAAAAAATCGGAGTACTTAACTACTCATCTTATACCGCCTATTTTGAAAGATGATGACTACACACGTTTAGCGCTTTGACGCATTTTAATAGAACACATCTCTTATACCCATGTTCTTTCTTTTCACTTTCTTAAAAAAAAACAGGCTTGGTATTTCGCGCAATAATCTATTTTAACAAAACCGATGTCGCTTGCCTATGCTTTGTACGTTTCCTAAATCAAAAAGTGAGGAAAAAAGACGAAAAAAAATCAAATTGTCTTGACACTATTGAGGATGACAGATAATTATAGATTTTCCCTTTTACAGAGTGACATGGTTAAAAAGGAGCGATGCCTCATAGGGGGGGCATATGGTAACTAATACACACACGTATTGAAAGGAGGCAAGTATGAGAAATTCAAAATGTCTACGGAGATGGCAAGAATGTTGCTTGGTGATGTCACTAAGCGTTGGCTTGGCATTACTGTTAGGTCAAGTTTGTATGGCAGCACAAAGCGAGGCGGTGCATCATTACAAGCTACTTTCAAGCCTGCAGTACAGTGGCAAGAGTCAGTTTAGCAACGAATTGGAAACGGTATGCACGGTAAAGAAGCTGGCCTTATCAGATGATAAAGTACAGTACTGTCTTTCAACGAA
>JBHIDV010000027.1:0-14163 GCA_046760285.1 Sedimentisphaerales bacterium | reverse complement strand
TAAAGCCCAAGTCTGACTGCAAATACGATATAGTTTCGCTGGGTGAAATCATGATTCGCCTCGATCCGGGCGAAGAAAGAATCCATACGACCAGATACTTTAGAGTCTGGGAGGGCGGCGGTGAGTACAACGTTGCCCGAGGCCTGAGGCGTTGCTTCGGTAAAACCGCTGCGGTCGTAACTGCAATCACCGACAATCCCGTAGGCAGACTGCTCGAAGATTTGATATTGCAGGGAGGCGTCAGTATGGAATATGTCAAATGGGTTCCCTATGACGGTATCGGCAGAAAGGTACGAGTGGGACTGAATTTCACCGAACGGGGCTTTGGTGTGCGGGCGGCTGTGGGATGTTCGGATAGAGCCAATAGTGCTGCTTCGCAACTGAAAAAAGGTGATATCGACTGGGAAAAAATATTTGCCCATGATGGCGTCCGTTGGTTCCACACCGGCGGTATATTTGCAGCACTTTCGGAAACGACACCTGATGTTATTATAGAGGCGATAACAACGGCAAAAAAATACGGTACGGTGGTTTCTTATGATTTAAACTACCGCAACTCACTGTGGAGGGACATTGGCGGACAGAAAAAAGCACGTGAGGTTAATCGTGCTATCGCGCCTTACGTCGATGTAATGTTAGGCAATGAAGAAGATTTCACAGCAGCACTTGGATTTGAGGTTAAGGGACTGGATAAGAGTTTCTCGAAGCTCGATCCAGCGAACTTTAAGAAAATGATAACCGAGGTGGTAAAGGAGTTTGGCAATTTCAAGGTCGTGGGCACCACACTGCGCAACGCCAAGACCGCCTGCGTCAACGACTGGGGTGCAATTATATATGCAGATGGCCGGTTCTACGATGCCACATTGAGATTGGACCTGGAGATTTACGACCGTGTCGGCGGTGGCGATAGTTTTGCTTCTGGCCTTATCTACGCCCTTATGGAAGGCAAACCGCCTGCCGAGGCAGTAAATTACGGTGCGGCACACGGCGCTTTGGCGATGACCACACCCGGTGACACTACACAGGTGAGTCTGCGTGAGGTTGAAAAAGTCATCAAGGGTGGCGGCGCCAGAGTCGATAGATAAAGCGCCCTTTCAAAGCATTTTTGTTATGATTGTTGAAGCAGTCAAATGGATTGGCGATGTCGATGGTTATCTTTTGCTTATCGACCAGCGCAAACTTCCTGCCGAGTTTGTCAAATTGCAGTGCCGTAACGTCCAGCAGCTCTACGATGCTATAAAAACGCTTGCGGTTCGCGGTGCTCCAGCTATCGGGGTGGCAGCGGCTTACGGGCTGGTTTTGGCTATGCAAAAATTGCCTGCCGATAGCAGCTTAAAGCAGGCTCTTGACGCATTGGCCAAGACAGGTCAATTGTTAGCTTCATCGCGGCCAACTGCGGTGAATTTATTCTGGGCGCTGGATAGAGTAAGGCGAAGGGCTGAATCGCGAATCGCGAATCGCAAATCGCTTATCGCCTGTCGCGATTTGCGACAGGCGGTTCTCGCTGAGGCAAACGCTATTTATCAGGAAGATGTGGATATGTGCCGGCGGATTGGCCAGAACGGCGAAAGGTTTATCAAGCAGGATTCCGGTATTTTGACACATTGCAACGCTGGTGCACTTGCCACTGCCGGGCAGGGGACAGCTTTGTCGGTGATGTTTGAAGCACATAAAAAGGCTAAAAAGTTCAAAGTTTATGTCGATGAGACTCGGCCGTTGCTGCAGGGTGCTCGCTTGACAGCCTGGGAATTGAAGCAGGCAAACATCGATGTCACGGTTATATGCGACAATATGGCCGGCTGGCTGATGAAACAGGGCAAAATAAATATGGTTATCACCGGTGCCGACCGAATTGCAGCGAACGGTGACACTGCAAACAAGATTGGTACTTACAGCTTGAGTATTCTCGCCAGGCAGCACGGCATACCATTTTATATTGCGGCGCCTTCAAGCACGTTTGATTTGAATGTAAAAAGTGGAGCTGAGATACCGATCGAACAAAGAGCTGCTGATGAGGTGACGAAATTTGCAAATAAGCAAATTGCTCCAGATGGGGTTGATGCGTATAATCCAGCTTTTGATGTCACGGAGGCAAAAGATATTGCCGCTATTATTACCGAAAGAGGCATTATTGAAAATCCTAATGCTGATAGCATCCGCAAACAGTTATTATGTCAGAAGATAGAAGACAGAACTTAGAAGGCGTATCTGCCGCGGGCGGTTCTTCCAAATTACTCCGCTGGCGAAGGCGCAATTCGTATTATTACAATTGGCTGGACAAAATTTATAGATTTGTTGTTCAGCCACACAGCAGAGTTTTGCACGTTGGTTGTGAATGCGGTGACCTTTTAGCGGCAGTTGAGCCGGCCTACGGTGTTGGAGTTGATGATGACCCAGAGGCTATTGAATTGGCCAAATCGCGATTCCCGCATTTAAAGTTCTACGTAGCTGATCCGCATGAACTGCACTTAACAGAAAAATTTGATTATGTTCTTATCTGCAATTCCTTAGGTAAGTGGCGCGATATTCAGCAGGTCTTAGAGCGCATTCGTCCGGCAACTAACGAAAACACACGGATTGTAATAACCTATTACAATTATCTTTGGGAAGGCATTTTAAGGCTGGGCTCGCTTCTGGGGATTCGTCGGCCATACTCATACCAGAACTGGCTGCCGCCCGAAGACATTGCCAATATGCTCAGATTAGCTGATTATGATGTTATTCGAACCGCATCTTATCTGCTACTGCCCAAGCGTATCTGGCCGTTGACCACTTTTTGCAATTATTTTCTATCGCTTTTGCCGGGATTTCGTTTTTTTAATTTAGTCTATCTGGTGGTAGCTCGTCCGGTCCCTGCTGCTCTGCAGGATGAGGATTTGTCCGTTTCTGTTATCGTTCCGTGCCGAAATGAGCGCGGCAATATTGAAGATGCGGTAACGCGGATTCCCCAAATGGGTAGCTACACTGAGATAATCTTTGTTGATGGTAACAGCACCGATGGCACAGCCGAAGAGATAGAATCCCAGATAAACAAATTCCCGCAGCGCAATATCCGTTTGCTCCGACAGGGCAGCGGTGTAGGTAAAGGTGACGCGGTCAGAAAAGGCTTTGCTGCGGCTAAAGGAGATGTGCTGGCTATTCAAGATGCGGATTTGACGGTTTCGCCTGAAGACCTGCCCAAATTCTTCAGAGCGCTTCGCGACGGCAAAGGTGAGTTCATTAACGGCTCACGGCTTGTTTATCCGATGGAAAAGCAGGCCATGCGCTTTTTAAACCTTCTTGGAAACAAGTTCTTCAGCGTATTGTTTAGCTGGCTGTTAGGCCAGAGATTTAGAGATACGCTTTGCGGCACCAAGATGATTCGCAAAAAAGACTACGAGATGATAGAGGCCAACCGTTCATATTTTGGTGATTTCGACCCCTTTGGCGATTTCGACCTTATCTTTGGGGCGGTAAAGCTGAACCTTAAAGTAGTGGAGGTGCCGGTGAATTATTGTGCCCGCACCTATGGCAGAACAAATATCAGTCGATTCAAGCATGGTTGGCTACTACTAAAGATGAGCTGGATAGCGTTTAAAAAAATCAAATGGTTGGGTAAACCCCCAGTGAAACTGGGGGCTAAATAAAATATATTTAGCCCCACGTTTTACGTGGGGTCTTTTTCACACGTATTCCGATGACAGGCAGGCAGGCCAAACTGAAACTCTTGCCCTACCGTGAATATAGCGGTGTGGACCGCGATGACCCGCTTCGGTTCTATTTCTGGCCCATCATAGGCAAAATGTTTCGCCGGCGGATTGAGCTATGCTTGGCGGAGTGTACCGGTGGACAGCGCATTCTGGAAGTGGGTTTCGGTGCTGGCGTTACGTTTGTGAACCTAACTGAAAATTACGAAGAAATTTATGGGCTGGACCTGAACGCCTCAGTGGAAGATGTCGCAGCTGTATTTAAGGCAAGGCAGATTGAGACGCATTTGGCCAACGGCAGTGTATTATGTATGCCGTATCCGTCAGATTTTTTTGACACGGTTTTGTTGATTAGTATTCTCGAGCACCTCAAGCCTTCTGAGCAAGTCCCAGCCTTTAGCGAGGTTCATCGGGTTCTTAAGCCTGGTGGCCAAGCGATATATGGCGTGCCCATCGAACGGCCCTTTTGCGTAATGATGTTTTGGCTGTTGGGCTTTAATATCCGTAAACATCATTTTTCCACAGAAAAGGATGTGTTCAGTGCTGCTAATGGTGTCTTGGAAAAAGTAAAAGTTATTCAGATGCAAAGTGTCCCCTCATTCTTTGGGCCGGTTTATGAAATCGGACATTTTGTCAAGAGTCGGCGGTAAAACCGCTGGCTAAATATTTAGCTCCACGTTTTACGTGGGGTTTAATTCTGCAGAAATTATGAAAATCATTGATTGGCTTAGATTGCCCGAGACCAGATGCATCAAGGACTTTGATAATCCTGATACTACCTTGTTACATGCGAAGATTATACAGAAAAAGCCGTTCCTTAAAAAAATATATATCGATTTTTATAAGCAATTTAAGGAGTCGATACCCGATGTCGAAAAGGCGGTTCTGGTTGAGCTCGGCAGCGGTGGAGGCTTTATTAGAGAGATAATCCCCAATGTCATTACATCTGATGTCCTTCAGTTGCCAAATGTGGATAAGGTTTTTTCGGCCTTTGATATGCCTTTTGGGCAAGCAAGTGTGGACGCTTTTTTCATGTTTGATGTCCTTCATCATATTTCTGACCCAAGAGCGTTTTTCACAGAAGCATTGCGGTGCCTTAAAACCGGTGGCAGAATCGTTATGATTGAGCCGGCAAATACATTGTGGTCAAGGTTCATTTATAAGAACTTCCATCACGAGCTTTTTGACCCGCAGGCAAAATGGGAGCGGGCGGTAAAACCGCGATTAGCCCCCGCACCCTTCGACAGGCTCAGGACAGGCTCTGTGGCGGGGGCTGCCTCGGCCACAGGTGCCGAGGCTAACTGGCGACTCTCGCACGGAAATGGCGCTCTTGCCTGGATAATTTTTTCGCGCGACCGAAAGATTTTTGAAAAAGAATTTCCAACGTTGCGAATCACGAGCATGCGCAACCATACGCCGTTGCGGTATCTTCTCAGCGGTGGCTTGTCTCTGCGGCAACTGGTTCCGTCGTTTACTTATTCGGTTGTTAAGGCCATAGAATATTTATTGTCCCCATTGAATAATTTGTTAGGCATGTTTCAGACGATAGAACTTCAAAAGCAATGAGAAAACGAAAGATAAAAAAATCGAGGAGGGCAGGGACGAAACATATACGGGTTATGACCATTAGCCAGGTTGAAGCTGAAGAGCTTGAAAAACGCCAGAGATATCTGGAGATCTTTTTGATAGGAGTTTTTTTTGCTTTCGGTGTATATTTATCAGTTTTGTATTTCGGCCATAAGGTTGTTCCCATTTCAGATTTTCCAGATATTGTAAGGACCGGGCATGAGCTTCTATCTTTTAAGGTTCCCACGCGTTTCAAGCAAGCCCCGGTGGTCGGCATATTGCAGGCCCTGCTTTCGTATTTGGTCGGCGGGCAGCATCCGGACTTAACCGCTGGTTGGCTGCTCAATGCCATATTGCATCCGTTAAGTTTGGTTTTGTTTTATTTGGTCGGCAAAGAAATCGTGGGCAGGTCCGCCATCTGGTTTGCTGTCATTGCCATACTGAACCATTGGGTCATATATATGCTCACAGAACCAATCATAGAAACGTCACTGCTATTTTTCTCGCTTTTGACATTATATCTTATCTTTAAGCGTTCTAACTGGTGTTATGTTCTTGCCTCGATAACCACCATGGTGCGCTATGAAGGAGCAGCACTGATTTTAGCTGCTTTGGTGATGGATATAATATACCGCAAGGGTAAGCAAGAACGGTTTCGAGCTTTTCTGTATTCGATATTGGCAGCTATCCCTCTGGGCCTTTGGATGTTAGGGACCATTTTGACCTGGAAGCCCGGTTCGAGCCATTACTTGAAAGTGCTGTTCACGAAAGAGTACGCAAAGGCATTTGCACAACCGGTTGAGGGCAGGACCGGTTTGCTGCTGCATATGAGACTGCTGTGGCTGGTAGGATTTCGTCCGTTGTTAACGCCATATTCGGGGGCTGGCGAAGGTTTTATGCAGATGCTTTGGAAGATAAGTAAGACTCTTGCAGTTGTCAGCTTTTTCTTCGGCTCAATCTACGGGTTGTGCAAACGGCAGTGGACAATACTGGCACTGCTGTTATTCTTTGTGCCTTATTTTTTGCTTCACGCGGCATATCCTTATCCTCTCCAGAGATTTCACACCAATATTTTTTGGATTGTCCTATTGATATGTTTATTCGGCTTGCAGAACATCTGGAAACTCATTGATAAACAAGGCATACCAAAAATCATTGTACTTGTGTTACAGGGCTTGGTAGTATTAATATCGATTGTTTGGTTCATCTCACTCGTTCGGTATTTGCCGAAAACATCCTCTATTAGCCCTCGGTCAACTTCTGTGCCCTATGTGGCAATGATAGTGGTGGGACTTATTTTTGCTGCACGAGTTTATATTTATAGCTCCAGGTACTTTTTGCGTGAGTTTTCTATATTGGCACTATTGTGCCTGATTATTGTGTCGAATCAGTTTGCGCTCGTTGGGCTTCTCGGTGACGGCCAGCAGGATAAAGAGTTCAAGCTTTTAGCAGATTGGTACATCGCCAATGCCAAGCCTGGTGAGAAAATGGCCGTCTACATGGCTGGAGTGGTTAAGATGTTCGCCCCTAAGTATGCCCAATACATTGTTCATTTGCCCGAGGCTGGCAGTCCTTCGGAATTTGTTAAGGCCTGTCGTAAAGAGGACATCACTTATGTGGTATGGGCCACCAGGGAAGGGTTAAGAAATGACCATACAACCTATCGGCGGTTAGGACTGCATCGCAATATTGCTGAGCTGGCCAGGCCAAAAAGTACAAAGGATTACGAGTTTGTCACGCAGGTCGGCACAAAAAGAGGATATGTTAATATTTTTCGCCTCCGCAAAGGCCGGTGAACAGAAACAGATCTCACGTAAAACGTGTATAAAACCCCACGTAAAACGTGGGGCTAAATAAGAAATATATTTAGCCCCCGGTTTTACCGGGGGTTATTTTGCCGCGATGTATTGCAGAGTTGAAGCGTTTATACTGCGACGACTTCTTTGACCTCGGGCACCTTTTCCTTCAGGATTCTTTCGATGCCCATTTTCATGGTCATTGCAGCGCCAGGACAGCCCTGGCAGGCACCCTGCAGGCGAACGGTGACAGTATTATCGTCATCAGTTGCGACCAGTTCAATATCACCCCCATGACCTTGCAGGGCTGGCCGAACCGACTCAATTACCTCTTTGACCTTTTCCTGGAAAGTTTTCTCCGCCTCAGGCGGATTAGCTTCACCGCAACCACATTTATCACACATAAAAAGTCTCCTAAAAATTTTTTCTGTTACTATTATATTATCAATTTAGTTGTAGTCCAGCTTTTTTTCATTTTCCGACTTGCGAGGGGTGCACTTCACGTTTGTAGGTAGATTTTTTGGGTCTTTAACACAAGTTTTTCAATAAACATGTACCATCCCCAAAGCCTTCGGCTTTGAGGCTGCCACCCAATCCGAAATGAACAGCGAAGGACGATAGATAATGACTGACGTGTGGCTTACCTTGCGCGTAGCTTGGGGATGGCTTTTTCAAAAGTAAGCCTCTTTTTACCTACAAAGATGACATGCACCCACTTGCGAGTGTCGTTGTTTCACTTAAGAGGCTAAAAATTGTTATGGTCAAAGGAGGAAATTGCCGAAAAATAATTGACAGATGGCATTCGGCTTTGTATAATTTTGGTGCATTTGTATGAAAACATACAAATGCGGTCCTGAGATTCGCTTAAAGCGGAGTTACGGGATTATGGCAGGGCCTGAATCTTCGAGTAGTTTGGCTGTTTTTTGGCTAAGGACAGCTAAGCTCTCGGAGCGGCCCAGCAAGCTGTAATTTGGGTTCCCGCAAAATGGGTCCCGCTGGAATAACGATTAACGTTTATCAGGAAAGGGACAGAAAATGAAGTCCAAACCTCGCACTTCGGCTCAAAGCACCGACAAATCCTCCCTTAAAACAGGCGCCCAGATAATAGTCGATACACTTATGGAGCAGGGTGTCGATACGATGTTCGGCTATACCGGTGGTGTGGTGCTGCCTTTGTTCGACAGATTATACGAGGCACCGATTAATTTTATAAATCCACGGCACGAGCAGGGCGGCTGCCATATGGCTGATGCCTATGCCCGCGCCAGTGGAAAAGTAGGCGTTATGGTGGCCACCAGCGGTCCTGGTGCGTGCAATTTGACCACCGGCCTTGCTACGGCGATGATGGATTCGGTGCCGGTGGTTGCCCTTACGGGACAGGTTCGCACCGAGCTTATCGGCAATGACGCATTTCAAGAAGCCGATACTACCGGCATAACCCGTCCGATTACAAAATACAACTGTATTGTCAAGAACGTTGAAGACCTGGCCCGTACCGTTCGTGAAGCATTTTATATTGCTTCGACCGGTCGGCCGGGGCCGGTACTGATTGATATACCGGTTGATGTTGAGGTAGCCAAGTGTAGTGACGATGGGCCAGTGGAGATGAACCTGCCCGGTTATAAGGTCAGAACTAAAGGCCACGCCAGGCAGATATCAATGGCTGCGGCGGCGATAAACAAATCTAATAAGCCGGTGCTTTATGTCGGCGGCGGAGTCATCAGTGCAAACGCCAGCGAAGAATTAAGACAAGTGGCGGAAAAAGCCCATCTGCCGGTGACTACTACCCTCCTGGGGCTGGGCAGTTTCGACCAGAGAAAGCCCGAATCGCTGGATATGCTCGGTATGCATGGAGCGGCGTACGCTAATTATGCAGTGCAGGAATGTGATTTATTGATCGCGGTAGGTGCTCGCTTTGATGATAGAGTTACCGGTAAGATTGCCACCTTTGCTCCAAACGCAAAGATAATCCATATCGATGTCGACCCGTCCAGTATATCAAAAAATGTGCACGTCGATATTCCTGTGGTGGGTGATGCGAAAGCTATACTGGCTGAACTTCTCAAGGAAGTGGAATTCCGCCAGAGGAAGCAGTGGTTTAAGAAAATTGCGGAGTGGAAAAAGAAATTTGCATTTCGCTACGACAGGCAAGCTTCGACGATTAAGCCGCAGTACGTCGTCGAGGAGCTTTGTCGTCAGACTAAAAGCGAGGCCATCATAACAACGGGCGTGGGACAAAATCAGATGTGGACCGCTCAGTTTTATCGGTTCATCAAGCCTCGACAGCTTATAAGCTCCGGCGGTCTCGGCACCATGGGCTATGGTCTGCCGGCGGCCATAGGGGCTCAGGTAGCCAGGCCAGATGCTACCGTTATCGATGTCGATGGAGACAGCAGTTTCAACATGACGATGACCGAACTTGCCACTGCGGTTCAGTATAATTTGCCCATAAAGGTTTGTATCTTGAACAACGGCTATATGGGCATGGTTCGGCAGTGGCAGGAGCTTTTCTTTAATAAGCGTTATTCCAAGAGCTACCTGTCCAACCCTGATTATGCAAACGTGGCACGTGCAATGGGTGCAGTTGGTATTACTGTCGATAAGAAAGAGGATGTTCCCAAGGCAATCAAGAAGATGCTGGCAGAAGAAAAACCTTGCGTTGTTGACTTCAAAATCGAACGAGAAGAAAATGTCTGGCCGATGGTCCCCGCAGGTAAAAGTCTGGATGAGATGGACGGGCTTGATATACTGGAAAGGTTAATCTGACTCGATACTTGATACTGGATGCTCGATACTCGATGCTCGATGCTTGTAGAAAGAGAGGACCTATGGCATATCAAAGTTATAGAGATTTGGACATTTACAAGAAGGCTCATAAATTAGCTATAGAGATTCACGAGATGAGTTTAAAGCTACCTAAGTTTGAAATGTACGAAGAAGGCAGCCAAATAAGAAAGTCAAGCAAGTCGGTCAAGAACACTATAGTTGAAGGTTTTGGAAGACGTAGATATAAGCAAGAGTTCATCAAATTCCTTACTTATTCTATAGCATCTTGTGATGAGACCCGAGGCCATTTGGATAATCTATATGAAACTAAATCACTGAGGGATACAGAAAAGTACGAATATTTTTGTGAAGAGTACGACCACCTTGGTAAGATGATATCCAATTTCATCAAGTCAGTAGATGGTGGTCATAAACCGAGAATCGAGTATCAAGAATCGAGATACGAGAATGAAGCATATAATAAGTGCATTGGTTGAGAATAAACCTGGGGTCTTGGCCCATGTTGCGGGGATGTTTGCCGCTCGCGGGTTCAATATTGACTCGCTTGTCGTTGGTCGAACCGAGGAGCCGCAGTTGAGTCGGATGACCATTGTTGTTGTCGGCGATGACCGGGTGGTGGAGCAGGTTCGAAAACAATTAGCCAAGATTGTTCCAGTGGTTAAGGTTCAGGATTTTGCTGGTCAGCCAGTGGTAGCCCGCGATTTGATGCTGATAACGGTTTCTGCCCCATCGGAGAAAAGGCCCGAAATTTTTTCGATGATAGAGATGTTCAGGGGTAAAGTCGTAGATATCAGCCCAAAGTCGTTAACGGTTGAGGTAAGTGGACCCGAGTCTAAGATTGAGGCTTTTATTGATGTATGTAGGCCTTATGGCATTAAAAGTGTGGCCAGAACCGGAACTATCGCTATGCCGCGGCAGGCGAAAACCGAGCCGTGAGTGAGTTTGTGCACTAAGAGAAAACACAACCCCACGTAAAATGTGGGGCTAAATATATTGAATATTTAGCCCCCCAGTTTCACTGGGGAGTTTACTTTTTACGGGGGTTTTTATTCCTTGCCCGACAGGAGGCTTTTAATATAATTGCAAGCTGTGCATAAGCGGCACCTGTCCCAATTGTGTGGCTTGGCATTTCGAGCACCAGTGGTTGTGGTCCAACAAGCCAGAAAACACAATAATTACGAAATGTGCAGAAAATTAGTGAAAGGACTATGCTATGGTTAGAAAACAAAGGGAGTATGTGGACAAGGATCATAAAGTGATGGGTAGTTATTATGATTTATGCGAGAAATACTGCGATGGCAGGGGTATAAAAACCATCAAAAGACAATTGAAGCAATTGATCGAAAAAGATCAAGATTTTTTAGATTCTTACTTGTTGCTTTGCAGTATATTGCAGAACGAGGGTAATTTACAGGAGGCGGAAAAGATATTAGATGAGGCCTACGAGAGGGCACTGAGGTCGATAACGGATAAAAAAGGTAATTGGCCTGATGTGTTGGAATGGGGGTGGTTGGAAAATAGGCATATCATAAGAACCATTTTGAATAAAGCTATTTCGTTATGGAAAAAGGGCCAGATTGATGATGCTTTAGACTTGTTAAGGAAATTGTTAAAAACTAATCCTGGGGATAATGTAGGCGCACGAGATTATATATTGGCAATTAGAATGAATATGAGCTTTGAGGAATTTGAAAATCGTTTTAATAAAGGTGGTTATTACGATATGGAATTATCAGACTGGTTTGATAGAAATTACAAGAAATTCCCTGATGAATTTGGCTGGTGGGAAAAAGCTGTTGAAGAGTATGTATAAGGGTGGACTTTGTAGGCTTCGCAAAGATAGCCACAATTTTATTTAGAAACTAAGGAGAATGGTAGCATGGCAGCGAAAATTTATTACGAAAAAGATGCTCCAATAGATGCGTTAAAGGGTAAGAAAGTAGCAGTTATCGGTTATGGAAGTCAAGGTCATGCACACAGTTTGAATTTGCGCGACAGCGGCATCGAAGTAGCGGTAGCTGAGCTGGAAGGAACCGATAACTATAAACTCGCCCAGAAGCACGGTTTTACACCGGTAGATATAAAACAGGCTTGTGATGGTGCAATGCTGATTATTGTAACTGTCCCCGATGAAATTCAGGCGAAAGTTTACAAAGAGGCGATCGGGCCTGAGCTGATAGCAGGTCAGACGCTCGGTTTCTGCCACGGCTTCAATATTCATTTTGAGTACATTGTGCCGCCGAAAGATGTTAACGTGGTAATGATAGCTCCTAAGGGCCCGGGGCATCTGGTTCGCAGCGAGTTTGAAAAAGGAGGCGGTGTGGCGAATCTAATAGCTATTCAGCAGGATGCAACCGGTAACGCCAAGGACATCGCCCTGGCCTGGGCTAACGGCATCGGCGGCGCCCGAGCAGGTATTATTGAAACTACATTCAAAGAAGAGACTGAGACGGACCTGTTCGGTGAGCAATGCGTCCTCTGCGGCGGTCTTACCGCGCTTATTAAAGCTGGATTTGAAACGCTGGTAGAGGCAGGCTATCAGCCGGAAATCGCTTACTTCGAATGTCTGCACGAGGTAAAGCTCATAGTTGACCTTATGTATGAGGGCGGACTTAGCTATATGAGATACAGCATATCTAATACCGCCGAGTACGGTGACTTAACGCGCGGGCCAAGGATTATCAATGAGCAAACCAGAGCTGAAATGAAAAAGATTCTGTCAGAAGTTACATCCGGCCAGTTCGCCAAAGAGTGGGTAAACGAATACCAGTCCGGACTTAGAAAGTTTAAGCAGCTATATGAAAAAGACTACAACAGCCAGCTCGAAAAAGTCGGCAGAAACTTGCGCAAAATGATGAAGTGGATCGATGCTAAAGAGGTATAAAAAAAAGGTTTATGGATTAGAAGGAGCTCAATAATGGGAGACAGTGGTAAAAATTATACCTTCTGTATTCTGTCTTCTGTATTCTGTCTTCTGTCTTTTGGTTTGTATGGTTGTTCTGTTTGGCGGTACCTTCAGCCGGATGAGCTTTCTTATGAGAAGCTCTCTCTCAGCTACCGCTGGATAAGATTAAACAGCAGCAGCAGTCATGATGTGCTGCGTATGATTCATTCACCACAATTTGGGTTAGGGCCTAACTTTACGGGGACCCGTCTGCTTAGTCAGAGCGACACTGTTATTGCTTCGGTGGGACGCAGTTATGATGGTTACAAGAGCTGGTTTACTATGGTTAGCTTCGATGAGCGTGATATGACCGCAAATCGAAAATACTTTTATCTAATGGATGAAAGAGCCTTGCTTAAGCCGACCGGCCTTAGGCACTTTCAGATTTTGCCTAAACCGGGCCTAATTTTTGACTGCCAAATGGTATTGCAGTTAGAGGTGCTGGCAAAGCCATACGCAACGGAACAGGCAAGGCAAATCACAATATTAAAGCATATTGCTAAGAACCTCAGTAAGGACATTGATGAGCTCGGCCCAGATAACCAAACGCTTGCTGTTTCTGGTATGCTTATGAATCAGGTATTTGAGGCGGCTTTGCTCGAATTGGACAAATCGCCTGTGCGGGCAAAGAACCTAAGTGAAAAAAGTGGTGTCCAGTTCAATCACATTAGTTTGGGCAAGGGCAGAATCAGTATGACCGTCGAGGACAACATCGGTACTGTCAGGATCAGATTAGGCATATTTTGTGACTGGTGAGATGTATCCCCAGGCACGAACAATAAGCCAAGAAAAAAGAGTGGGTCTATAAGCCGAGTTCTGTACCCCCGTTTTTATCTTCGCCAGAAGACACGGGGGTGACGGCCATTTATCTTGACCAACTGTTGCCAGTTGGCTCTCCCCCCGTTGCTTTCTTGCGAAAGCAAGAAACGGGGGGAAGCGACCTACCCGCTGGATTGATACCCGGGCCAGGTTAAGGGTCCCCATTTTGCGAAACTTGGCAAAATGGGAACCCAACCAGCTTACTTGGTCTTGCAGGCGGTGGGGTTTACCCTGCCAGCGCCGTCACCGGCGCTGCGGTGCGCTCTTACCGCACCATTTCACCATTGCCCCCCGCACCTACTTTGACAGTCCGCGCATATAACGGTCTCTCGGCACCGCTGTTAAACGGGACACATACTAATCCTCGCTGACCGATCGTCAAAGTAGGTGCGGGGTCGGCTGTATAGTTTCTGTGGCACTTTCCCTGGGGTCACCCCCGGTGGCCGTTAACCACCACCGTTGCCCTATCCTGCTCGGACTTTCCTCCCCCGCCGTTTTGCTTCGCAAAATTGAAGCAGCGGGGGCGACCGCCCGACCCACTCTTTCAATTGATTATTTACTATTG
>JBHIDV010000026.1:0-14284 GCA_046760285.1 Sedimentisphaerales bacterium | reverse complement strand
GTGTCTAATTTAATTCAGTGTAAATCCTTCGACTCGTCTTCGGCTCGCTCAGGACAAGTCCGTGGCTGTGAGAATATCGGCCACGGGTTTTTCTGTTGGCAGATTAGACCAGATTTGATAAAATTAGCTTAATTGACACGATGGATGTTATTATAAATTACCAAAGCAGGAGATAACAGAATGCCTAAAATAACCGGATATATTGAAAAAGATGCAGAGACCGGCCTATATGTGGCTGTTGTCCCAGGAATTCCGGGAGCTCACACTCAGGCGGAAACTCTGGACGAGCTTCAAAAAAATCTCAAAGAGGTAGTCGAGTTATGTCTTGAGGAAATGGACCCCGAGGCCAAAGAGCAGATACCTGAATTCGTTGGAATCCAACAGCTCGAGGTAGCAGGGTGAGCAGACTGCAGCTTGTCAATGCTAAAACGATGGAGAAGTTGCTGCTGCAATTGGGCTTCGAGAAGGTTCGCCAGAGAGGCAGCCACGCTTTTTACAGGCACGCTGATGGAAGGACTACTACTATACCACACCACAAAGCGAGAATGCTCGCGAGGCCTTTAATTAGAGAGATTCTGCGAGAGATAGAAATCACGATTGACGATTACAATAATCATGTCAAAAAGCTATAGAAGCAAGCTCTACAATCAACGTCTAATTTGTCTTTGTTTCTTTGTGTCTTAGTGGCTATACTTTTTGCCTATGAGAGTGCGCAAGGCAAAAATATTGGATGTTGAAGCTATTTATTCTCTGATCAATTATTACGCCGAACGGGACAGAATGTTGTTTCGTTCGAAGGCTGATATTTACGAGAATTTACAGTCTTTTCTCGCTGCCGAGCTCGATGGCAAAGTAGTCGGCTGCTGCGCCTTGCAGATTATCTGGTCGGACCTGGCGGAAATAAAATCACTGGCGGTTGACCAGGCAAATAAAGACAAGGGTATCGGCAAAATGCTTGTAGCCGCGGCTATCGAGCAGGCTCGTCAGCTTGGCCTTCCGCGGATTTTTGCACTTACATTAGACCCAGCCTTTTTTGAAAGACTGGGCTTTGAAATAGTTGAAAAAGACTCGCTGCCAATGAAGGTCTGGAAGGATTGCGCCAAGTGCTCTAAACAACAAAATTGCGATGAAATAGCAGTCATAAAAACCGTATCGCGTGATGCGTAATGCGTATCGCGTAAAAAACAAGGACGCAATACGATATACGCAATACGCACGACTAATCAGCCTACTTGTCGGCGTTGGAACAGAGCAATGGCTAGCGCGAGAATGGCTGCGGTATAGCACAGGGCATAGGAAGCACTTATTAAGATATACTTTAGCGGCACAACACTTTCTTCATAAATGGCGTCGCTTATCCAGAATATCTGTAGATTTGGCACTAAGAATCGGCCTATTTTCGCCCATAATTGCGTTTGTGCAAATCTTCCAAATGCGTAATCACTGATAAGACCCAGCAAAAAAATCCCGACGCACCCGGAAAGTGTTGCCGCTATGTTAAACCGGGCGGACAATGCCAGTGCCAGAGCAGCGATTATAATGGCAGCCAGTAGCAGCAGTAATGAGCCGTAGATATCCAACGCGTTTATGCCATTATTCTGGGGGGCAAATTTCCAGTCTCGGTCGATAAAGACCAAGAAAATTATGCCCAGCGTGGCCAATATACCGCCTAACACTATGGCTGTGGAAGAGAATTTCCAGTCATAAGTATAGTTAAAAAAGGCACTTAGTAGAAATGCCAGGGCCACAACAATTGCTGCAGTACTTATGACCGTCCAGTCATGTGTATCCGATGCGGTTTCGAGGACCCCGTGCCTAATAGCCATCAGCAAGGCGATGGTGCAGATATAATGTGCCAGAACCACGGCGGCGACTACTCCCAGAAATTTTGCCACAATGAATATCGGACGTTGGACAGGCTTGGTCAGGACGGTAGTTATAGTCTTGTTCTCCATTTCCTCAGCTACAGCACCGGAAGCAGAAAAGATTGCTATGAACAAGCTGGTCAAAAAAAGCGTAGATAGTCCTATCTCACGTAGGAGCTTATTGTCATCGCTCATTGTATACATTGTTAAGGAAGGGCTGATGAGGAACAAAAGCAGAGCAATGGAAAGGATTATGGCATAAACTGGCTGCCTCAATGTCTCTGTAAAGGTGTTTTTTGCTATTGTAAATAATGTATGCATCGTTTACATTGCTGGATTTTAACGTTGTTATGGTTATTATACGACAATAATACTATATTTGTAGGTTTTTGTTCATAACATAACTGGGTAAGAGATGACGATATCTTCGAAACGTGCAGAATACGTAGCTCTATTATCACTGATTTTGAGCGTTGTCTTTTTTGTTATCACCCTTATCTTAGGCCGATGGAGTGGCTTCTTAGCCGTCTATAGGGTTAGCTGGCTGATGCTTTCAGCAGCTTTGATTTGGTTCGTCCTTGTTGTTCAGTTCCATCAACGTGCCTTAGCCGAGCAGGAAAAGCTCGATATGAGCCAATTGGCTAAGGAGGAAAAGGCTTCTGCCATCTTCCAGGCCAAGGCCGAACGTGCCGATTTATTTGCCGTAGCTCAACGCCGCCTCAAAATACTGGAGAAATGGTTCATTCCTATATTTTCTGCCGTTATCGCTGTTTATCAAATAGTTATCGGACTGTACTTATTAAAGGCCGCTCAGGCTGAAGCCGAGATCGAGCTAAAGCAGCCGTTACTTTGTGCGATTTTGATGACAGCCATAGCGTTTGTCAGCTTTTTGATTTCCCGTTACGCTACCGGCATGTCGGCCCAATGGCAATGGAAGCCGCTAAGAGCCGGCGGCAGCTTCTTACTGGGCATAGCGGTCTTATGTTTTGCTCTGGCCGTAGGC
Organism: Sedimentisphaerales bacterium; assembly: GCA_046760285.1. Taxonomy (GTDB): domain Bacteria; phylum Planctomycetota; class Phycisphaerae; order Sedimentisphaerales; family Anaerobacaceae; genus JBHIDV01. The sequence goes on along the minus strand of JBHIDV010000026.1, from coordinate 11,416 downwards.
TTGGCCTTGGCACAATTTAAGATCTTCGTGGTGGTAAACGTAATCGCTGTAGCTGCGCCGGTCTTACTGGTTGCCCTTGGTGTAGAAACCGCTCTAAATGCTGTCTTGGACATATACCGTCCGAGATTAAAAGACCAATATGCAAGAGCCGCTTTCGACAGCAGACTGTTAGGGACCATAAATGAGCCGGGCGGAATATTACGCAGTGTTGCCAGTGCTATTGATTATCAGTTTGGCTTTCAGGTTTCCCAGACCTGGTTTTATAAGCTGCTGGAAAAAGCGATTGTGCCATTGGTCCTATTTGCTGCTATTACGCTGCACCTATTAAGTTGCATCGTTATCATAGCCCCCAACGAGGAAGCCATCATAGAACATTTCGGCAACCCCACCGACGAGGCCAGCCAGATCAGACGTATTGGGCCTGGACTGGCTTTCAAATGGCCTTGGCCGATCGACAAAGTTTATAAATATCCTACGAAGAAAATTATAGAACTAAGCATCGGCTTTGTTCCCAAGACTGAGCCGGACAGAGAAAAAGTCGGCTATGGACCGCTACTATGGGGTAAGGAACACTACGAAAAAGAATATTACCTGCTGGTGGCAAGCAAACAAACAGGTGCCGAGTTGACAGAAGGGGCTGTGCCGGTAAGTCTGGTTATGGCTGCAGTGCCTGTTCAATATAGGATAAAGGACCTGTATAGTTTTATCTATAACCATGATGAGCCGGAAAAACTGCTCGAATCCATTTGTTATCGAGAACTCACAAAATTCGCCGCCAGTGCCAGGATCGAGGTTGACAGTGAAACGGACCTGGAGCATAGCCTGCTTGGGGCAGGTCGGGCCGAGGCCAAGCAGACTCTAACCAGCAAGATTCAGGAAGCTGCTGACAAAGAGCAGTTGGGTGTTGAAATAGTCTTTGTGGGCCTGCAGGGCATCCACCCGCCACCCGAAGTGGCGGCAGATTACCAAAAAGTGGTCGGTGCTATTCAAAAGAAACAGGCACTCATCCTCAATGCCCATGCAGAACGCAATAAGAATTTGAGCAGCCTCGTAGGTTCGGTAGAAGAGGCCGACAGACTTTATTCACTTGCCCACCAATACCAGCAAACCAAGGAAACAAATGACACCCAAAGAATGCAAAAGCTGGCTAATGATTTGGACCTGGCCTTTGCACAAGCCAAGGGTGATATTTTCTCGACGTTGCGAGAGGCACAAAGTTATGCCTTCGAAAAGGCGACACTGGCACGAGCAACCAGTCAGCGCTTTGCCAGCCAGCTCAAGGCATACAGGTCCGCAGAGGAAATTTACAAACGTGAGCAGAGATTAACTGTCATTGAAGAGGTAATGGGAGAAAAAAACAGAGAAAACAATGTACGAAAGTTTGTCGTGGTTGCTGACCCAAATGACTGGCAGGTTATCACAATCGATGTTCAGGAAAAACTAACGCCCAGTTTATATGACTTAGAGGGCTTGCAGGAGGCCAGCGAAAAATGAAAAGTATAGCTATTACTGTCTTTGTCGTGTTAATCGTTGCCATTTTGGCACTGTATCTTTTCTCGTTCCAGGTAAGGGAGATAGAATCTGCCTTAGTAACGACCTTTGGCGAGCCTACCCGTCAAATTACCGAGCCTGGCTGGTACTTCAAATGGCCCGCTCCCATCCAGCGGGTCTATAAATTTGACTCCCGGATGAGAGTTTTTGACCCGGATATCGGCGAGACCACTACTAAAGGAGCGGTACCCATTATTGTAAATACGTATGTCGTCTGGAAAATTGCTCAGCCGCTGGCATTTTTTAATGCCAATGAGCGCGGAAGTATAAGGGAAGCTGAACGCAAGTTGCTCAGCCAGATTAATGATACCCAGAATAGAGTAATTGGCCGACATTCTTTCGGCGAATTTGTAAATAGTGACCCCACAAAAATAAAATTTCAGCAAATCGAAGCTGAAATGCTCGACGACCTTCAACAAGCCATCTCAGCCGCAAATTATGGCATCAGCATCAAAACCCTCGGCATAAAACAGCTCAAAGTCAGTGAGGATGTCAGCAAAGATGTGTTTGAGCGAATGAAGGCTGAAAGAAACCGCAGAACTGAGGCTACTATTGCGCAAGGAAATGCCGAGGCAACCAAGATAAAGACCGACGCCGATTCGATAAAGACAGAGTTATTAGCTGCCGCTGAGGCCAGAGCAAAGGCCATAATGGGCCAGGGTGACGCAGAAGCAGCAAAATATTATGAAATGCTGGAAGAAGAGCCCGAGCTGGCAATATTTTTGCGGAATATCGAAGCACTAAAGAATATCTTGAAGGAAACGACCATACTTTTGCCTGCTGATGCAGACCCCTTGAGACTATTAAAGGGAATGCCTGACTTTACGCCCCGTGAACCCAACGAACCTGAAGAAATAACTCTTTCCAAATCAGAATAGTCAATAGTATGACCGACCAGAGTCACGAGAATAATAAAAATTTGCCAGGCCCATCACCTCAGCAGCAACCTGGCGAACAGCTTGACGCCGCCGGTAAATCCTTATCCGAGGCATTGAGAATCAGCTTTGCTATTTTGAAAGTGATAATGGTTGTGCTGGTAGTCATTTTCTTGGCCTCGGGCTTTAGAACAGTCGGCTCCGATGAGCAGGCAATTGTCCTGCGTTTTGGGAGGATTCGGGGGGTGGGTGACGAAAGAATCTTACGACCTGGCTTGCACTGGGTGTTTCCATATCCAATAGATGAGATTGTAAGAATTCCCGTACTGAAAAAGGTGAATCTGCCCATCAACTCCTTCTGGTATTCTCAGACAACTCGAGATTTACTTGGCGAGGGCCCGAAAAAGAGCACGCGTATACCGGAGCAGTTGAATCCCGTAAAAGAGGGCTATTGCATTACCCGAAGTGAAAAACAAGACCAGGTTGCCGGCAGCGACTACAACATTGTCCATTGCAAGTGGCAGCTAACCTACAAAATTGATGACCCCGAACGTTTCTTCCAAAATATTTACGTGGACTTAGCGAACATACAGACTGGGCAGAATTATGCTGATGTTATATCTAAAGAGGTGGCACCGCTACTGGAATATATGGTCGCTGATGCCGTTGTGACTGCTATGGTCAACTATACCATTGACGATTGTTTATTCGAGCAAGTCGCAAGAGTAACCCAGCACGTGAAAAAACTGTTGCAGGAAAAACTTGACGAAATAGAAAGCGGAATAAAAGTCGTATCGATGCAGCTAACAGATAAGACCTGGCCTCGCCAGGTTGACGAGGCCTTCCAGGCCTCCATCAAGGCCAGCCAGGAAAGTCAAAAACTCATAAGTGAGGCCAGAACCTATGCTGAAAATACCCTTAACGAAGCTGCTGGCCCGGTCGCCATGCAGCTTTACAAAGCTTTGCACGATGAAACTATCAGCGAAGAAGAAAAAGAATTTCTATGGTCTCAATTAGCGGGCGCTGCCCAAGAGAAAATCGCTCAGGCCCGAGCCTATCGAACCAAGGTGGTCGAGTCCGCCAAGGCCAATGTCGAGTATCTGCGTGAGATTCTTCCCGAGTATCGCAAACGCCCAAGACTTGTCACTCAGAAAATCTACCTTGATGCCATAGAGTATGTCCTTAACCACGCTGCTGAGAAATTTGTTGTTCAACCCACCAAAGGCAGCAAAGGTAGAGAATTTCGCATTATTTTAAATAGAAACCCCACCATAAAACCGAGGTCGCAGGAAGAATAAACAGTTTGCAATATAGGGTCCGAAGCTATGGCTCACGAGCATTTACATCTTAAAGAGGATATCGCTGATGAATATACACATGGTAAGCAGGTCCGCGTAAATATTGCTTTGCTGGGGACACTGGCGGGCGGGATACTACTACTGAGCCTGCTTCCAGCCAGGTCCAGATTTCTCTATGGCAGTGACAGCTTTCATACCGAGTTTCTTGCGATGCTTGCTGCAATACTGCTCGGTGCACCTATCATTCTGCATGCGATAAAAAGCCTCATAAGAAGAGAGGCACACATGGACGAACTGGTGGCTCTGGCGATAATAGCTGCTTTTGCCACGGGAAAATATGCCACTGCAGGTATTGTGGCATTCTTTATGCTTTTAAGCGAGCTTATTGAATCTCGCACCGCGCTCGGCGCTCGTGCCTCAATTGAGGCTCTGATTAAACTGACACCTACAAAGGCAACTCTCATCGACAGTGACGGCAGCGAAAAAGAAGTGAAAGTTAGCAGCTTGAAGCCTGGCGATAATATCCGTGTGCGCCCGGGCGATAATATACCTGCCGATGGTGAAGTGGTAAAAGGACTTAGCTCGGTTAATGAGGCTACCATAACAGGTGAATCTTTGCCGGTTGATAAAGTGCCCGGGATGCAGGTTTTTGCCGGCACCAATAACCTCACCGGCGTACTGGATATTACGGTAACCAAAGCCGGCAAAGATACTACTCTCGGCAAAGTCCAGTCGCTAATCATGCAGGCTGAGCAGACAAAAATACCCATTCTGCGAATAATTGACCGCTATGTTAGCTGGTATACCCCCACCATTCTGATGATTGCTGGAATTGTTCTGTTTTTCACCAGTGACGTCAACAGGGCCATTACTGTACTGGTTATTTCATGTCCCTGTGCATTGATTTTAGCTAACCCAACAGCTATGGTGGCAGCAATCTCAGCTTCGGCCCGGCTGGGAATCCTGATAAAGAACGTCGCCGACCTGGAGATTGCCGGCAAGATAACCGCTCTAATCTTTGACAAGACCGGCACGGTGACTACCGGTCGGCTGTACGTGACGAAACTAACCCCTGCTGAAGGTTGCCAGCCTGCCGAATTGTTAGCTGTTGCTGCTTCTGCTGAGCGGATGAGCAAGCATCCAGCCGCCAGAGCGCTAACGGAGGTGGCAAAGGAGGCAAACCTGTCATTAGCGCAGGCTGATAACTTCCAGGAGATCCCCGGCAAAGGAGTAACAGCGTCCATCATCCTTCGTCCATCGTCCGACGAGTCCCGAGGGACGAGTGACGAGGGACGTGCAAAGATCATGGTCGGAAGAGACACCTTTCTGAAAGAGAGCCATATCGATGTAAATAATGTCCCTGACCCCGGCCTTCACGAAGAGCAAGGCTTCAGTACACTCTATGTGGCCAAGGATGGCAAGTGCATAGGCTGGATTGGCCTTCAGGATAAGACTCGGCCTGAGGCCAGCCAGGCGGTTAAGGAGCTGCTGGATATCGGCGTAAAAAGAATGACCATGCTCACCGGTGATAGGGATGAAGTCGCCAATCGTGTTGCTGCAGAGCTGGGCTGCACCGATGTAAAGGCCCAGTGTCTTCCTGACGATAAGCTGGCCATCGTAGAGCAAATCAGAAAAGATGGGCACACGGTAGCTGTAGTGGGTGACGGTATAAACGATGCGCCTGCACTGGCAGCAGGTGATTTGGGTATTGCTATGGGGGCTGCCGGCAGTGATGTGGCTATAAATTCCGCCTCCATCGCGCTTATGAGTGATGATTTGAAGCGGCTGCCCTTTTTAGTCCGCCTTTCACGAAAAACCAGAGCTATTATTACTCAGAATCTTTCCTTTGGAGTTATGTTTATTGTTCTTGGCGTCGCTGCAGCGGCAGCAGCGTGGCTATCAGCATCTTATGCAGCAGTGCTGCATTTTCTGGGGACGTTGATTGTCGTTTTTAATAGCGCTCGACTTGTCCGCTATGGTGAAGAACTCCATCTCGAACCACGATGATAAAAAGCGAGATACGAGATATGGAATACGCTATTGAAACTTTTTCTTTGACCAAGGTTTTTTCTGACTGGTGGGGGCGGGACAAGGTTATTGCTGTTGACGAGTTAAATCTACGGGTTCGTTATAACGAGGTCTTCGGCCTATTAGGACCCAACGGTTCGGGAAAAACAACTACGCTGAAATTGCTGCTGGGCTTACTTTATCCGACAAAGGGAACGGCTATTGTTCTCGGCGGGGACGGCGCCAATCCCAAAATCAATGCCCGGATTGGTTTTCTGCCTGAAGAATCCTATCTGTATAGATATTTGAATGCCCGCGAGACATTGGATTTCTACGGCAGATTATTCGGCCTACCAGCCAAAGTGCGCAAAATGCGTATAGAAGCCTTGCTGGACATGGTCGGACTAAAAGCTGTCGCAAATAGACCTGTGGGGACTTTTTCAAAAGGTATGGCCCGCAGAATCGGCCTGGCCCAGGCCCTCATAAACGACCCCGACCTATTGATATTGGATGAGCCGACTACTGGGCTCGACCCTATCGGGACCAGGCAGATAAAGGATTTGATCTTAAAGCTGGCAGAACGCGGCAAAACAGTTTTGCTTTGCAGTCACCTGCTGGCCGATGTTGAAGACGTATGCGATAGAATTGCCATTCTGTACGGCGGCAGAATCCAGGTGGAAGGCAACGTCAAAGACCTTTTGCTGCAAACAGATAAGAAACAGATAACTACTGGCGCTATAAGCAATGCTGTCATTGAAAGGATAAAACAGCTAATTCAAGACGAGCAGGCACAGTGCGAAGTGACTTCTCCGATGGACAAGCTGGAAACATTTTTTATCAAAACGGTTGTCACCGCTCAAGAGCAAGTCCAGCCCACAAGTGGTGCAGTCAGTACGACCAAGATTGGTGATTTTCTTACCGCCCCACCTGCTGGGGAAGCTATCCTTGATAAACTTACCCGGGGCTCTCAACCGCGAAAGGATGCGTTTGGAGAGCCTCTCACCGCACCGGTATCACAAGAGTCTGCACCAGCGACCCCAGCAACGAAGCCGGTCGTCCCAACTGAAACTGCTGCATCCAAACCTGACGAAGATTTGCTCAGTAAGCTGACCGAGGCGACTGAATCTGCCCAGCCCAAATCAGTTGCTCCAGATGAGAAGATAAAAACGGAACCGGTTGAATCTCGCTCCTCCTTGAGGGACATGGATGAATCCAGAACCACTGAGCAGGAGCAGATTAAAAAAGACATTTTAGACCAGCTCACAGGCCGCACAGGACTCGATGATGAAGATATGATAACTCGTCGCAAAAAGGACGAGAAGCAAACAGATAATCACCACGGAGAGGCCAGCGATGCGTAGTATCTGGGCCGTCGCTACAAATACGATAAGGCAGGCCTTGCGGATGAAAATTGCCGCTGCCTTTATAATTCTGCTGTTAGTGTGCCTGCCGGTTATGGGAGTTTCCATGACCGGCGACGGCACCTTAAAAGGCAGGCTGCAAACTTTTGTAAGCTATGGTCTTTCATTAACCAGTATTTTGCTTTGCTTGCTCACCATCGTGGTCTCAGCTTATTCGCTGACCAGTGACATAAAACAGAGACAAATATATACCGTTATTACCAAACCTATTCGCCGTTTTCAGCTTCTTTTAGGCAAACTGCTCGGCGTAATATTACTGGATATGGCTTTGCTGGTTCTGTTTTCAGCCATAATATACGGCATTACTACTTATATGCCTAAGTTTTATAATGCCACCGAAGCTGAGCTTACCCAGGTCGATAATGAGTTCTATACCGCCCGCGCCAGCATCAGTCCCCCTGAAGTTGATGTCTCTCAGGAAGTCAAGGATAAACTTGCCGAGCTTGACGAACTTGAAAGAACCGGTCAATTAAACTTAGAACAAGTATTTCGAGGTCTATCACGTAAAGAAATCATTGCCGAGCTTACCAGCCTGAAAAAATTGGAGAAGCGAGCTGTGGCAGTAGGTCGTGAGTTGGTTTGGGAATTCCATAACATCAGGCCTCTTGACCCGAATGAAAGTTTGTTTATAAGATTTAAGTATGATGTTTCGGTAACACCTCCCGATTCACAGGTCTATAGCCAATGGTTCGTAGGAGACTACAGGCAGGTTAAATATGGTATGGAAAGTGAAGTCCCTATATATAGGACTCCTCTCCGCAAAGACCCTGTTCGCACCTTTCGTGAAATAGAAGTCCCCGCTGATGCGGTAACGGCAGATGGCTACCTGGCTGTTGGATTTCTGAATGTCCCTCTAAACAATACGGTGGTTATCTTTCCACTTGAGGATGGTCTGGAAGTACTTTATAAAGCGGATACCTTCAGCGCCAACTTTATAAGGGCTGTTCTTTTGATTTTCTTTCGTTTGATTTTCCTGGCTTGTTTAGGCATATTAGCCGCAAGTTTCCTGTCATTCCCTGTGGCAATACTGTTTTGTCTGATGATTTTCTTTACTGCGACTTTCAGCAGCTTCGTTATCGAGTCCTTCGACTTCCTCGGTGAAAACCTAAGTAGTGTATATTCTTACACTATCAGGCCGGTCATCGCCCTCTTGCCTCAGTTTGATAAATTTCATCCTACAAAATTTCTGGTGCCAGGGCGGTTATTGAGCTGGCATTTATTAGCTAAAGTAGCTGGCCTTATGCTTTGCATCAAAGCGCCTTTACTGTTGCTGATGGGGCTGCTGATTTTCAGTTTCAGAGAAATCGCAAAAGTTATAATTTAGTTCATTGTTCATTGTTCAGCGTTCATAACGCAGTGTTCAATAAACTCAGAACTCATAACAACGAGCAACCTTTTATGCGTCTGCGTGACATAATAGTCTGGTCTATTTGCATTGTTCTTGCGACTGGTTTGCTTATTACCGCTGGTGCGCGCTTGGATTATATAAATTCCCAGCGGCAGAAGATGAAGCTGATAATCAATGAGCCGCTTGAAAATGCTCCACCTTCGCTGGCCTTTGCCACTGTTGCCATGGGGGCGTTTCGTGGCCTGGTGGTGGATATCTTATGGATGAGGGCTGACAAGCTAAAAGAAGAAGGACAATTCTTCGATGCAAAACAGCTCGCAGAATGGATAACCACCTTGCAGCCTCGTTTTGCCTCAGTCTGGGAGTTCCACGCCTGGAATATGGCCTATAACATTTCCGTAGCTATACCCGCCACCCAGCCGGACCAGCGATGGCGCTGGGTCAAAAATGGCTATGAACTGCTCCGAGACGAAGGCATACCACTAAATCCCAAAAACATTGCGCTATATCGCGAACTTGCCAGGATATTCCAGCATAAAATCGGTAGCGTGTCAGATGACGCACACAAATATTATAAGCTGCAATTAGCTCTGGCTATGGAACCGTTGCTCGGCCCGGCGGATAATGAATATTTCGAGGCCCTTGCCAACGCCCCAACCGATTGGCAACAGATTATAAAAGACCCCAATGTGGTCGAGTTGATTACAGCTCTGAAATCTGCCGACGACGCATTTGCTGATACCGATGGGGGCAAGTTCGTGGACAATTACCTGTCTTTAAGGCAAAATCCCAACCGATTCGGTCCCGCCGCATTTGCCACGATAGATGATTTTAGAGGCACGCCGGCGCTTCAAAAGTTTGATATTTTTGCCAAGGCTTATCATCTGCGCAATGTCTGGAAGCTGGACCCTGTTTTAATGCAAGAGTTGAACAAAACTTATGGCCCTATTGATTTTACCGACCCCAACAAACACCTTCCTTTGGATTGGCGGCATCCGGATAGTCACGCCATTTACTGGGGCGTAAAAGGTCTGCAAGAGGTAGCCAAAGATGAAGGTCGAGAAATCACGATAATCGAAACTAATACGGACCGCATCGTCGGGCATAGCCTACAGAATCTCTTTCGCTATGGAAAAATATTTGTATATGATGTACCAGTCGAGATACCCACAGATTCCTCTTCACAGCCGGAGCAAAGAACGGCGAAGGAGATATTTCTGCGGCCGGATTTAAGAATGTTTCAACCATATAATGATACTTATATGGCGATGTTCGAAAAATACAAAAGCCTTGGCGACGAGGGTTCCTATAAATCGCTCCAGGACGGCCATAGGAATATGCTGAAAAACGCCGTCTTTTTGTTTTATCAGTCAGGCCACACCGCCCAGGCACAAAAAATCTATGACCAATTAAGAGAACTCTATCCGATGGACGAATTTAAAGTGCCGCTGGTAGTTTTTGCCAGGAATCGCTTCCGCGAAGAACTGGAAAGCATCGGTATATTTGATGCCAGAGAACAGATAATAGCACTTCTGAGGGAAAGCTACTTCAGATATGCCCTGCGGGACGACGATGCGGCGGCCGGCAGTGAAAAATTGGCACAAGAAGTCTGGGACCGTTACCAGTCAGAATACTCCGACGAACACAGGATTGACCTGGCCAAATTGCCCATGTTACGATATTTTGCACTTCTGGATTTCCTTAATGACGACCAGTATCCGCCTAACTTAAGACGAAATTTGCTGGGCCGGATAAAAATCGAAAGGCCCGATCTTTATAAACAATTAGAGCAGCAGGAAGAACAACTTAGAAAACAAGCAGAAAGCGGTTGACCGCGAATGGCAAATCGCAAAGCGACAAGCGATAGGCGATAAGCAATTTGCGATAAGGCGTGGGGTTTGTATAATATATTTCATGCACGATACACTATCGCAACAATTGACGCCTTCGCAAAGAAAAGCGGTCTTTCATACAGAAGGTCCTCTGCTCGTTCTGGCTGGTCCCGGCAGCGGCAAAACCCGCGTCATCACATATCGAATCGCTGCGCTTATTGATTCAGGCATCAAGCCTCATAATATCTGTGCGATAACCTTCACTAATAAGGCTGCTGATGAGATGCGTCAGCGAGCAATTGGTCTCGGTGCCTCCAGCGGTGCGCACATTAGCACCTTCCACTCGCTGTGCGTTAGAATCCTTCGCCAATATGCCGACAGGGCAGACATAAAACCCAACTTTAGCATCTATGACGAGTCCGACCAGGCCAGGTGCATCAAGCAGGCTATTAAAGACTGCGAACTTGATACCACCAACTTTCCACCAGCTCGAATACTTGAATATATCTCCAAGTTAAAAAACATTCTCATAGACGTTGATTATTTCAAAGCCCAAGCTGATGAATTTCGGAAGCAAGCGGTAGCAAAAATATATGCCCATTATCAACGTATTTTGAGTGAACATAATGCGCTGGATTTTGATGACCTATTGATGAAGACCGCTTTTTTGCTCGAGAGCTGCGACGATGTCTGCTGCGAGCTTGGAAATCGCTTCAAATTCCTGCTAATCGATGAATATCAGGACACCAATCACGCCCAGTATAGAATCGCCAAGGCCCTCGTATCGCAGCACAATAATATCTGTGCAGCCGGCGACCCGGACCAGTCTATCTACCGCTGGCGAGGGGCAGACCTACGCAACATATTGGACTTTGAGAAAGACTGGCCTGACGCGACCATCGTGAAACTTGAGGAAAACTTTCGCAGCAAACCTGAAATCCTTGAAAAGGCCGACAAGCTAATTGCAGAAAATAAAAACCGAAAACCCAAAAAGCTTATTCCTATAAAACCTCCGGTTGGGAAAATCGTTCTAACACAGTTTGAGGACGAGACCAAAGAAGCCCAGGCCGTTGCCCAGCAGGTA
>JBHIDV010000025.1:0-14408 GCA_046760285.1 Sedimentisphaerales bacterium | reverse complement strand
ATGGTTTGGCCGGATGATGTGCTCAGCATAATCTTGGCTGTGGTTCTTGGAGCAGCGATTGGACTGGAAAGAGAACTCAGACACAAGGCTGCTGGGCTGCGGACAAATGTCTTAATATGCCTGGGAGCAGCGGTCTTTACCATAATTTCCAGACGAATGGCCGCCGGCCAGCAAGATTCTCTTACCAGAATAGCAGCTCAAATCGTAACCGGCGTAGGTTTTTTGGGCGCCGGTGCCATCATCGTGGACAGGGGCGGCATACACGGCTTAACCACCGCTGCGACCATCTGGCTGGTCGCAAGCATCGGAATGGCCTGCGGAGCTCACTTTTACAAACTGGCGGTCATATCGACTCTCATTGCAATTGGTATCCTGATCGGTCTTGCACAACTGGTCAGGCCCATAGAACGTTATGGAAAAAAGCATAAGCCAGAAGATCTCACCGACGAACAAGACTGACATTATTTCGCAGACGGTTTAGGCTTAGGATATGGAGGTGCTAAAAAATGCCATTTTTAAGACGAAAAGGAAAGTGCCGCTGGTTGAAATGGATATTTCCTATTGCTGGATTAGTATCACTGATATGGTTCCTTATTCGGGTAGTGCCAAAGCCCTCACGGGCGATGTATCCATGTCAGCGGGTAGCTTTTCCGTTAGCTTCGGGATTTGTGGCATGGCTTTTAAGCCTGGCTGGTTCAGCAATTGCATTTCGAAAGGCAAAGCACAACTTTGTGCGGAGGCGGTATATGGTGGGTTTAATCTTCATCGGCCTCAGCATGGCGGCTTTGTGGCTGGCTACCACTATTACAAGCGACGAATCGGCGATAGCGGAACCACCAACCGCGAATAAGCCGATAGGACTTGCCCAGGGAATTCATCCTGGGCGGGTGGTTTGGGTGTACAATCCCGATGCGACTGACTGGGATGGGCCCGGAGATGGACATCCGTGGCAAAGCAGCCACACAAATCAAGAAGTGGTCGAACAAATGATGTCCCAGGCAATCTGTGAGCTGACCGGCCAAGTTAGTGACGCCGCAGCCTGGGACAAAATCTTCAGATACTTCAACAAAAATCGTGGCAAAGACGAGGCCGGATATAAGCCGGGTGAGAAAATTGTTATTAAGGTGAACTTCGTCGGCTTTATCTTCAATCATGGAGGCGTCAATCCGGACAACTATAACCTGGAAAGCAAAAGGGATTACATGAATACGTCTCCACAGATGATTATTGCTCTGCTGCGTCAGCTTGTAAATACGGTCGGCGTTAGAGAAGATGACATTGCCCTCTGCGATAGCTTAGCTTATTTCGCAAACGAATATTATGACATCATCCACAGAGAGTTTCCCCAAGTAAGATGTCTCGACCGTGCAGGCAAGTTTGGACGAATAAAGATGAAACAATCTTCGGTGCCATTTTATTGGAGCTGTCATCCCGAAGGCTGTTTGCAAGATTATGTGCCTGTTTGCTTTGTGGAGGCTGATTATTTAATCAACTTTGCAAACCTCAAGGCCCACACCGGTGCAGGAGTGACACTTTGTGCCAAGAATCATTATGGCTCACTGATTAGGTGGCCTGTCCAAAAAGGCTATTACGATATGCACAAAAGCGCATTTTCAAAAAAGACCGGCGTCTACAGGAATCTTGTAGACCTAATGGGCCACTCTCATATCGGCGGAAAAACTCTGCTGTATCTTATAGATGGACTATACTGTGGAGTACATCCTGTTGATATGACAAAAGGGCCGAGAAGGTGGAAGTCTTATCCCTTCAATGGAGATTGGACTTCCAGTCTTTTTGTCTCACAGGACCCGGTGGCTATCGATTCGGTAGGCTTTGATTTCCTCCGCGCTGAATACGAAGAGCATCCGCGTAAGAGCGGTGTTGACGATTATCTGCATGAAGCTGCGCTGGCAAACAATCCACCTTCAGAGACATTTTATGACCCTGACCACGCCGGCGATGTGAAAAGATTAACCAGTCTTGGTGTCCACGAGCACTGGAACAATCCTAAGGATAAAAAGTATTCCCGCAACCTCGGTACCGGCAACGGCATCGAACTGGTTGCTGTTATACCAGCAAGCATTAAAGAACGAAGTGTCATCGCCTCAGGAGCAAAATTGCAAAAACTTGCAGATGGCTTTAAGTTTACCGAAGGCCCGGCGGCTGACGCTGAGGGAAACGTCTTCTTCACGGACCAGCCGAATAATCGGATTTACAAATGGTCGGTGGATGGAAAGCTGTCGGTCTTTCACGAAAATCCTGGAAGAGCCAACGGCCTTTATTTCGACAAAGATGGCAACCTGCTGGCCTGTGCAGACCTTAATAACGAGCTGTGGCTGATAGATATGAAAGGCAATGCCACCGTGCTGGTGAAGAACTACCGCGGCAAGAAACTTAACGGCCCAAACGACCTGTGGATAGATCCGAAAGGCGGCATCTATTTTACAGACCCATTTTATAAAAGGCCGTACTGGGACAGAGGCCCTATGGAACAGGACGGCCAACATGTTTATTATCTAACGCCTGATCGCAAAAAACTATTGCGGGTAGCCGACGACCTGGTTACGCCTAATGGGATAATAGGCACGCCAGATGGCAAACTGCTTTATGTGGCCGATATCAGAGCTAAAAAAACTTACGTCTACAACATCAATGCGGACGGAACACTATCGAATAAAAAACTTTTTTGCTCGATGGGTTCTGACGGCATGACGATTGATAATGAGGGCAACATCTATCTGACGGGCAAAGGTGTCACGGTCTTTAATTCAGATGGCCAGAAGATTGAGCATATCGATGTCCCTTCCCAGTGGACCGCAAATGTATGCTTTGGCGGAAAGGATAGACACACGCTCTTTATCACCGCTCAAAAATCGCTCTACGCAATCCGAATGCGGATTAAAGGCGTATAAGAAAAAACTCTGTTGTTTGAAAAGCGAGAGGAGATACAAGTGAAGAGGAAATGGTATGGTTTGGTAGCATCGGCGTGGGTGGTGGTTGTAACGGCTGTGTGTCTTCTCTTTTCCAGTGTGGTTTGCGGCGAGTTCCGTGCCGCCGTTGCTGTGCGTAACGTGACCCCCGATCCGCTTCTACCTGTTTCCGGCGGCATTGGACCTTCCACGCCTACCAGTAAGAAAATCGGAGAATTGACCGTCCGTGCCCTGGTCGTGGCCAATGATGGGACACGTGTGGCAATTTGCAGTACCGACTTCCTCGGGTTTGCCAACGTGCTCTGCGACAGGGTTCGTGCGCGGGTTTCGCGCATCCCGTCGCAGAATATTCTCATCGGCGCCACACATACTCATAGCGCTCCGGATTGCTACGGCTTCCCCGGCCCGGATGGTAAAACCGCCGCTGAGGTGGAGTACCTCTACGGTGTGTGCGCGAAATTATCCGATGCGATCAACGAGGCAATCGATAAGCTACAGCCGGCCAGCGTTAAAATCGCTACCGGCAAGGCACGAGGCAAGATTGCATACAACTATTACGCTGAGCAGTTATACGACCCCCGCTGCCACGTTATTCAGGCCCTTGACGTCAAAGGTAAGCCCTTTGTCACACTCGTTAATTACGCCTGTCACCCCGAAATAATTGGGCCGGACCAGGGCATCCTCAGCCCAGATTTTGTCGGGCCTCTCTACGACCGCATCAAAAAACGGGGCGGTGGTACGGGCATCTTTATGAACAGCGCCCAGGGAGGTATGGTAACTGCTGACTGCCGTGGTCCCGATGGCAAAGACATCCGGACGCCGGACGAGTGCATCCGCATCGGCTACCTCCTTGCCGATGAGTCGCTGCGTATTGTCGCCAATGCGCCCGTCCAGAAGAATCCCAAACTATTTTGCGGCAGCATAACTATCAAGTTCCCTGTCGAAAGCGAACTCATCCGTGCCATCATCAAACTGTCCCCGCTGGGCTTTGAATTAGACCAAAAGGCACACATAGCAACTCAGGTCAATGTCGTCAACCTCGGCAACGCCCAAATTCTTACCATTCCCGGCGAAGCTCTGCCCAACATCGGCTACTATCTGAAGCGCAAGATGCACGGTACGCACAACTTGCTTTTCGGCCTCACCAACGATGCCTTCGGGTATATTCTCACAAAGGTAGACTTCAATAGCTTCGCCCGCTACGACTATATCAGCCGAACGTGTCTGGGCGAG
The DNA here is from genome assembly GCA_046760285.1 of Sedimentisphaerales bacterium. Taxonomy (GTDB): domain Bacteria; phylum Planctomycetota; class Phycisphaerae; order Sedimentisphaerales; family Anaerobacaceae; genus JBHIDV01. The sequence continues at coordinate 10,245 of JBHIDV010000025.1, read as the reverse complement.
ATGACAGGGGAGATTTTTATTGAAGAGGCCCTCAAGTTTGTTGATAAGTGTCCACGACCGGAGGGGATTACGGATTGACAATGAACAAGAAATGGCACCATTTAATAGTATTGCTTTTGATAGCGGCGTCAAATGCTCATGGCGCGCCACCCATCACGGCAGAAGTGCTCGAGGTAAGGAAAATATGGGACAAGGGCGCCCACAACGCCTTTACGGACCTGACCCGCTGGAATGACAAGTTTTACTGCGTATTTCGCGAAGGAAGAGCACACGTCTCAACCGATGGCAAAATACGGGTGCTGGAATCGAAAAATGCAGACCACTGGGAGTCGGCGGCTCTGATACAGCTTAATGGGTACGATTTGCGAGATGCGCATCTATCGGTAACGCCGGATAGCAGGTTAATGCTATTAGGCGGTGCTGCGCCACGCAAAAAAGACAATCAAAGAGTACCTACCGGTACATTTGTTTGTTTTTCGAAAGATGGCAAACAGTGGGGCCAGCCGCAAATTGTCGTCGAGCCGGGCCGATGGCTGTGGCGTGTGACCTGGCATAAGGCAAAGGCATATGGTGTTACTTATGGAGGTAGGCAGGGACTTGAATTGCTCGTCAGTAACGATGGTATAAAGTATCAAAACTATGTGCCTAAGCTGTTTAATCAGGGTCGTCCTACCGAAGTGACGCTGCGTTTCGACAAGGATGATATTTGCTATGCCCTGATGCGCCGAGACCGACGGCCAGATGAACCAAGAACCACGATGCTGGGTACAGGTAGAGCCGATTATAAAAAATGGCAGTGGTGTGATTTGGGAACAGAATTTAACAGCTTTGGTGGTCCCAATTTTATTCGATTACCCTCCGGCCATTGGCTCGGGGCCGGTCGAATGCACCAGGGCGGTGCGCATACTGCATTGACATACATTGATGTGAAGAATTGCATTATGACCAAATTGGTGAAGCTGCCCAGCGGCGGCGATACCAGCTATCCCGGTTTAATCTGGCATAATAATATTCTCTATGTCAGCTACTATTCCAGCCACGAAGGCAAAACCAATATTTATCTGGCAAAGGTCAAAGTCAAGTCAAAGACAACTGATGAAGAAAGTTTTGGGGCCGAAATAAATCCTACAGGAGAACCAATCGGAGGAGGTTATGGGTATAGCCGACTTGTGAATTGCAAAGATTATCACGTAAAAACGTTAGAAGAACTGCTTGATGCTCTTAGGCAAGCCCAAGCCGGTCAGGTCGTGTATATCGATGACAAAGCCGAGATAGACCTGACAGGCAAACAAAAGATTGTAATACCTGGCGGAGTAACTTTAGCCAGTTGCCGGGGCCGAGAAGACTTACAGGGGGCTTTGTTATTTAGTAATGAACTTGCAACGTCTGGCATGTTTTTAGCTGGAGGGGCGAGAGTACGACTAACAGGGCTGCGTCTGCGTGGGCCGGACCAAACGCGAAGAACCGAGCAAATGCGAAAGTTACATAAACAAGGACGATACTACAGCATACCCAACTCCGACGGGATAATCTCTACACATCCTCATCTGGAGGTGGACAACTGCGAACTCTGGGGCTTCAGTCATGCAGCAGTGTTTCTAAGAAAAGGAGCTTCAAAGGCCCATATTCATCACAACTACATCCACCACAACCAGCGTAGCGGATTAGGTTATGGTGTCTGCCTTGACCAGGCTGATGCTATTATTGAGGCAAATTTATTTGACTGGTGCCGTCACCATATAGCGGCCACTGGAAGGCCCGGCACCAGCTATGAAGCCCGTTACAATCTTGTCCTTGAAAATGCCAACGGCCACAGCTTCGATATGCACGGCGGCAAAGACCGCAAGGACGGTACGGATATAGCAGGAGACTTTATCAGCATCCACCATAATACCTTTCGTGCAACAGGTGTTCGGGCCATCGTAATCAGAGGAAAACCCAGGCAAAAAGCCGATATTCATCACAACTGGTTTCTACATTCCGACCACAAGAAAGCCATTGCTCAGGTCTATGCTACCGGTAATATGAATGTTTACCGAAATCAGTTCTCTGCAGCTCGAATCGTAAAAGACTGAAAAAGGAGGTCTAATTATGCAGGCTGAATCAATGAACCGCCGAGAATTCTTGAGGACATCAGCAGGGATGCCTATAGTGGCAGGGATGGCAACGCAGGTATGGCCAAGCCCTTTGGTGTGTGCCGTATCGCAGGAAGATGAGCTGGAAAGAAAAAAAAGGATAGAGGCCAATGAGCAGATTGAAAAAGCTCGCCAGGTAGCTTTGAAGATCTTGAAGCCAACTAAGAAGGAGTTGGAGCACGGATTGGAGCTTCACGCAAATTCACTGGTAATCGAGCCGTATGGCTTCTCGCCGCGTGCAGCGGTAGATGGTGACAGGATACGGTCAGCAGTTGAGGCCGGCGCTTCAGAGATCGAACTTCGGGATATGAGAGAAGATATGCAAATGACCCGTTGTGTAATTGACCCGGCTGAGCGTCAGGAATATATGGATGCCTGGGAAGCAGCCGGGGTTACCTGTATCTTTCAGAATGCAGGAGAAGAGGGAATGGCCATAAGTAGGCTATTGAAGCGACTGGCACGGTTTACGTACGTTACAGATATGATGCGGCAGTTTGTTTGCAAGGCAGTTACGCCTGATGATATTGTTGTTGCCAAAGAACAAAATAAACATTGCCTTTATCTCAGCGGCAATGGCGTACCTATCCCTCAGGACTGGGTTTCGGTGGAGGAAGAACTGCGCTTTATCCGGGTATTCTTCCAGTTAGGAATCCGGATGATGCACCTGACTTATAATAGGCGCAATCTGATTGGCGATGGATGTGGAGAACCGTCTGATGGAGGGCTGAGCGATTTTGGGCGTGCAGTGGTTGCAGAGATGAATCGGCTTGGGGTGATTGTGGACGTGGCCCATTGCGGCTGGCGAACGAGCCTGGAAGCAGCCCAGGTTTCTGAACAGCCGATAATGGCAAGTCATACGAGCTGTGCTGCGGTCCACAAGCACATTCGCAGCAAGCCGGATAACGTCATTCGTGCCATTGTGGATAAAGGGGGGCTGATAGGAATTTGCTGCATCCCCGGCTTTCTGGGCGGCAAAGGTGACATTGCCAAAATGATGGAGCATATTGATTACGCAGTCAAAAGATTTGGTCCGGACCACGTCGCTATTGCTACGGATGTTGCTTATACGTCGCGAATGGCAGCCGAGCAGAATAAAAAAATCCCGAAGCGCGGCAAGACCCGGAACGCGTGGGAACATCTCTGGCCAGCCGGCTCCCGCGTGACTAAATCAGAAGAAAGTAGACTCAGCATGGCGTGGACCAATTGGCCGCTCTTTACAGTTGGTCTTGTTCAGCTCGGCTACTCCGACTCTGATATTCAAAAGATTCTCGGCGGCAACGCACTTCGTGTAGCCCGTGCGGCATTAGCGTAAAAAGCTAATGATGATTTATTTTATCAAAAAGCAGTTGAAAGGAACTGAAAATGAAAGCAAAACGTTCCAGCCTAACGGTGTTTTTGTTGGTAGCAATCGCAACGAACTGTAGCGCTGAAAGTGTCGTTGCAAAGGGCGCAAAGGTTAAAAAACTTGCTGGCGGTTTTAAATTTACCGAAGGGCCGGCGGCTGACGCTAAGGGAAACATCTACTTTTCGGATATCCCCAATAATCGGATTCATAAGTGGTCTCTGGACGGTAAACTCTCCACCTTCCGCGAAAACTCAAGAGGCGCTAACGGCCTTTTCTTCGACAAAGCGGGTAACCTTCTGGCTTGTGAAGGAGACGGACGTCAGTTAGTGTCCATCAATCCACAAGGCCAGGTAACGGTGCTGGCTGACAAATATGATGGTAAGCCTTTCAATAAGCCTAACGACCTGTGGCTCGACCCTAAAGGCGGCATCTATTTTACCGACCCTTTCTATGGGAGAAATAAACAGATAATAGAGCAGGATGGCGAACACGTCTATTATTTAGCCCCCGGCCGTAAAAAGCTTATCCGGGTGATCGATGACATGGTCAGGCCTAATGGAATAATAGGTACCCCCGATGGCAGACTCCTTTACGTTACTGACCACGGCGGGAATAAAACGTTCGTATACACCATCAATAAAGACGGGACATTGTCTAACAAAAAACTCTTTGCCTCTGAAGGCAGTGACGGGATGACGATTGATAATGAAGGAAACGTTTATCTTACGACCAGTGCGGTAGAAGTTTACAATAAAAAGGGCGAAAAGATTGAAACAATTGAAGTTCCCGAGCGGCCAGCCAATGTCACCTTCGGCGGCAAAGATAAACAGACGCTCTTTATCACCGCTCGTACGTCGCTGTACTCTATCAAGATGCGTGTCAAAGGTACAAACTGGATTCTGGATTCTGGATTCCAGTATCTAGCATCGAGTATCCAGTATCCAGAGATAACTAATCTGCTTGCTTCATTATGGCCATAATGGCCGTTGCTATTTTCCGGCGATACCTATCGCAGAGGTCTTGCTTCCAGAAGTTCTTACTGCGCCGGCCGGCTGGGCCGTAGGTCCACGGTAGCTCCAGATGGCCGGCGATCTCGTCCAGTAAAGCCTGGGCAGCCCTCGCCGCAGACTTAGTCGGGTCTTTTTTGATCCATTCCTCGCAGGTGTTGAGGTAGCGAACGTCGTCTGTGCCCTCGGCCATCTGCTCATAGGTAACGTGATGTAGCCTGCGGTCACCGATGCGTACCACTAATTTATGGTCGCTCCAGCCATAGCCCCACTGAAGGTTGCCCTTAGAGCCGTGCAGCGAGCACTTCCAGTTGTAGTATCCAAACGCTATCCGCGAGCGCCAGGTGTTGTAAGTATAAAACTCCAGGCCGTCTTCCGTCATCTTCTCAATGTCCTGGGCACCGTATTGGGCACTGAGGTTACAATAGCCCCCAAAAACCGGTGACAGAACCTCGAGAGCCTGGCGACGATTGGCGATGAAAGCAGGCTCAACGCGCTTTAGGTTCAGGCTCTTTATCATCTGGCCGGTTCTGCGGGCCGAGAGCAGGCGCTGGCCGGGTTTAGGCCACTTTTCCGGGTGTTCTTCAAAGAACTTTTTATTCTGGTTTCTGAGCCGGGGCTTTTCTTCCCAGCCCAACTCGTCGGTCAGACATACGATAAGGTCCGGCCACCCGGGATGCTTCTGATAGAGTTTTTCAATAGCGACGAAAGTCTGGACTATCTTCTTCGGATTAAGCTTGTCAGACATCAGGTATCCAGAATCGTACGTTCTGAACGCGTAGTTGTACCAGCAGGACTTGGGTCCATCTTTTTTGGCAAAGCCGTGCTTCTGCAGGAGCTTGATCGCTCGCTCTAAGCCCGACAGGTCGAGCCCGGCGGTATGGTAAAACGGGATGGGAACTCCCGTGAACCCCACGGCTGTCATGCCCATTTCGCGCATGTCGTCAAGGTCAATCGGTGCGTGTGCACTGCTGATATTGCTGTACCAGAAGCCATTGGCAAGTGAGCTTGGAACCAAATCGAACGGGTAAACCTCAATCTGGATAGGGAGCCTGATGCTGCGGAGCCCCTCAGCCGAAATCGAAACCTGACCGTGGTACAAGCCCGGCTTTGCATCGACTGGAACCTTGAAGCATATCCACACTTGCTGATTTCTTCCGCTCGGAATCGAAGCCTCTTTAGGAGGGCGGACAAGGTAGCCCGGCCGTCCAGACTCCGTCTCGTAAACGGGCCAGCGCGGTTCAAGAAACAGCTTCGAAATCACGAATCCATCCGGGCCTTTCAATTCTGTCACCTCTACTCTGACCTTTTTTAATATCACGACTGCATATACCTCGAAGATGATACGGTCATATTCACCCTTACAAGCGTATCCTTTGAGCTCAGAAATAACCTCGGCAGCCTTTGGGGCGCTATTCTGGAAAACCGGCTCTGAGTTGGACCGGTGCCAGAGAACAAAACCGTTTGAGGTGTCCACACCTGCCTCCGGAATCTCTGCCACCGAAGGCCTACGGTAGTCGCTCCACCAGCCCCAATATGCTTCTTCGGCCTTAGGTATGTGATTGCCCCAACCGGCTGGGACCTCGTCAGCCATAATCCGGAAGCGCAATGGACGCTTAGCTGCAGAGCCTTTGTCAGCGAGCATCATTGCTCTTGTAGCAGAACAGATAATTAACACCAGGCAAGCAAAAACAACTATCGACTTTTTCATTTCAATATGCTTCCTAAACTGATATTTCTTCCAACATAGCACGTCTTGTTGCTGCTTGTCAAATCTTACTTCAAGAATACCTTGTTCAAGGGTGCATGTCATCTTTGTAGGTAAAAAGAGGCTTACTTTGGAAAAAGCCATCCCCAAGCTACGCGCAAGGTAAGCCACACGTCAGTCATTATCTATCGTCCTTCGCTGTTCATTTCGGATTGGGTGGCAGCCTCAAAGCCGAAGGCTTTGGGGATGGTACATGTTTATTGAAAAACTCGTGTTAAAGACCCAAAAAATCTACCTACAAACGTGAAGTGCACCCCTTGTTCAAGTCTCACAGCACCATCAGGTACATTGACCTAATGGCATTTGGCTGCTATATTGGTGTGGTACGTGATATCAAGATTATGAAAGGAGCCGGCAATGGCAAGTGTAAAGAGACATCTGAATCGACGCGATGTTTTGAGAGGAATCGGAATAGGGGTGATAGGTCTTGCCGTCGGGGGAAAAAACTTCGGACCTAACAGAATCTTCGCCGCTCCCGGCAACCCGCTGGTCGGAAAAGGTCAGCTATATAGAAAACCAGCCCCGCCGGCAAAGGTCAGTCTGATAAAAGGCAATGACCGACGCGATATCGTCTACCAAGCACTAAAGAATATCGAGGACCAGATACTGCCCTCAATCGGCAACAAGAACATCCTTATTAAGCCAAACTTCGTGGTGACACATCGTCAGCTTGCGGCTACTCACGTGGATGCAGTGCGGGCTATCCTTGATTTCCTCAAGCCCCACCACAAAAAGCAGATTCTTATTGGCGAGTCCACAATCTCCAAAGAAGGCACGTTTGACGGGTTTAAGAATTACGGCTATCTGCCGCTCCAGAAGCAGTACCATGTCAAACTGCTCGACCTGAATCGCCAGCCCTGGCAGTACCGTTATGTATTTGGACGAGGCCATCGTCCAACCCCGATTCGGATCATCTCGACCTTCTTGAACCCGGATTTGTACATCATCTCTGCTGCCAAAATGAAGACCCATGATCGGGTCGTGACAACCTTGTCCCTGAAAAACGTTTTGCTTGGGGCGCCGCTGAATGATTACAAAAAGAACGACAAGTGGCTGACTCACGCTGCGTACAATTTCTCTCGCGAGGCGGTGCTTCATTACAATATGTTCCATCTGGCACAAGAGATATACCCTGACTTAGGCGTAATTGATGGCTTCGTAGCTATGGAAGGCAACGGTCCCGTTGGCGGAACAGCCGTGGATGCAAGGGTAGCTCTGGCCAGTACAGACCCGCTGGCTATGGACATTCTGGCGACGAGGATAATGGGCTTCGACCCCAGCCAGATAATGTATTTGACGGCTATGGCTGAAGCAGGTATGGGCCAGGGTGACTTGGACAAGATAGAGGTATTGGGGACACCGCTGGAACAGTGCCAGTATCATTTCAAGCCGCATGATAAACTAATCGAGCCTTATGGATTCAAAATATGACCCTCCTGGCCAAGAAGCCGCGACAGCAACGATGAACCAGATTACAATAGCAAGGTCAAATTTGCTGGTGATTCTGTAAGCTGAAGCGCAAAGGAAAAGGCCGAGTGTTATTAGCGCTCGGCCTTTATAAACTTATCCTGAGCCTGCTCGGCTCCGCTCTCAGAACCTGCCCTGAACATAGTTGAAGGGATAAACTGCACCGAGGGACTTGCCTGCCCCGCTCCAAATGGCTGTTATTTGTTGCGGGGGCGATAACCGGCTCCACAAATGAATGCTATCTGACGAGCGACTGTTTAACGTTATCAATCAGTCAAATAGAACAACCATCTAAATAGTCTGCATCAAGCTTGTCTTTATCTCTGCCGGTCGCCCTTTTGTTTTTGATAAGATTTTCTCTTGATATCAATGGAATGCCAAGGCCTTCAAGCTCTATAAGTTCTTTCGTCTGAAACGCTTCGGCAAAATCTACACCATCAATATGTGTAATAATATCAATACGTCTGGGTGATACACCGATTTGAAAGATTATACCTTTCTCGCAGAAAGTTTGTTCTGTAAGTTCCGACAGTGGTGCACCGAACTTAGCAAGTGAATGGTAGAGCTTCTTTGAATTTTCATTTGATGCCTCAACCCATATATCAAGATCACCGGTGGCACGGGGATATCCATGTGCGCCCATTGCATAAGCACCTACAACAAGGAATTTAACCTTGTTGTCTAACAAGATTTGTAACATCTCTTTGTAGTCTTCGTTGAGCATTATGTTTGTCTCTTAGCGACCATAGTTCAGCAGTAAGCTCCCAGATGAATCTAATCCTTTCGGCAGGCGAGGCATCCATATACGAGTCCTGCTCTTTAGTCATTTTCTTCAGTTTCGTACATGTTCTATCAAGCTTCATGGCAGTGATATTATAGCATAAATAACTTATCTATGGCACTACTAAAGTCACACCACCCGCCAAAATTTTACTTAAGGCAAATAGTGCGCAGAGGAAAAGGCCGAGTGAGATTAACACTCAGCCTTTATAAATTTATCCCGAGCCCTTTCGACTTCGTTCCGAGCCTGCCCTGAACATAGTTGAAGGGATAAACTGCCCCGAGGGACCTGCCTGCCCCGTACGAATTAGGCACCTGCCATAAATTGGTGCGGGGGCGATGACCAGATTGAAATCCGCCGAAGCTTCAGTGAAGGCGGACTCGCCTCGATAGACCGCCCTCGGCCAACTCAATCCTTCAGCAATTGTAAGGCTTGATCTGAGGTAATGTTGGCCTGCATCTCGGTGGAAATGGCCATATCATTTGAAATGTTAGCCGACAAATTTTTTATGAATTGCTGCATAATTTTTGTTTCAAAGTCGCTCCACTCAATACCCGCGGCACTTGCCATCTTCTGCTCTATAGTCGCCATTGCATCTTGCAAAAGTTCATTCTGGCTCTTAAGATAATCAGTATATTCGCTGGCTCCTTTTCGGGCGCGTTTAATAGTTTTCAATGCTGTGTTGGCATTGGTGACTAAATCCACGTTTTCAACATTGAAGGTAAAGTCCTTTGCGAAAAGGCGAATATAACGACCGTTGCCGATTGATCTGACTATTGTCTGGCCTTCAGAGGTAAATAGCTTATTGCCATCATATTTGGTGTTGTTGACTATACTGTTGATCTTTTTCGCCCATTTTTGGATTTGTTTTTGTAACGAGGCCTTATCCGTATTTGTATAATGGCCATGCACGACTTTTTCAGCCAGTTCTTCCATTGCTACCAGCTTGTCACGGATGGTAGTAGCAGCATGGTCAAATGTCTGAACCACCGAAATCGCAGCATTAGCTTCCTTTGCACTGAGCCGAACATCGGCGATATTACCCAGAAGATATTCCCGGATTACCGCGACTTCCCTGTCGCTGCCTGCTGTTTTGTACGAACCAGTAGCCCAGTCGTAATCTTCGCGAAACAGCCAGTGGCGAAAGGAAGTTTTAAATACGCCTTCCATCTCGGGCATTCTTACCCCCCATTTCGAGGCAAAAGTCAAAGCCCCCACTTATTAAAGTATATGAAAAATCCGCTATCAGACCAAATATGATAGCTTTCGGGAAATTACATCTATTATTCTCGGACGAGCTGCGCTAACGTCTTGAAGTTGACTTTAGCGCAAAGGAAAAGGCTGAGTGGAATTAGCACTCGGCCTTTATAAACTTGTACTGAGCTTGTCGAAGTATCCTGCTTGCCCCGCATCAAATAGGCCATACTGTCATTTGCTGCGGGGGCGATGACCGGATTTTATCCTGCAGAAGCTTTAGCGTAGGAGGACTCGCCGCAAAGTTTACCCGCGGTCTTGTCCGCCGTAGGTTTACCGAAGGTGGAAGCTTTTGCATAGGTGGTCCTGCCCTTCGTAGCACCAGCGAAGAAGGGACTACCATCGGCTTGAACGGAAAAACCATCCACAAAACTTTTGGCTTTAAGGCTGCCGCCGCTTAAAACAACGAGTGTTTTGTGCTAGAAGAGCTAAACAGCTTCGCCGCTTGCTAAGTAAATGAGCCCGAAAAAGAGTTTTCTATATGAAAA
>JBHIDV010000024.1:0-14584 GCA_046760285.1 Sedimentisphaerales bacterium | reverse complement strand
TTTTTCTTCAGGTCTTTTAAGTAGATTTCATATTCCTGCACAGCTTTTTTGATGATTACTTGGCTTTCAGGAACTTTTATAACAAGCCCATCTTTTTCTTTTGCGTAAACTATAAACTTGGCCTTTTCTTCGCTGCTTACATCCATCACATGTTGCCCTTCCTCATCGCAAATCTCCTGTTTACCTATAAAGTTTTCACCAAGTTTTAATCTCCCTGCTGGAATACCTATTTCATCACACTTCACTCGCGACCAACCTTTCACAAATCCTTCCGGAAACTTAATTGGGCCATCCGGTAGAATCTCTTCACTAACCTCCTCCCGCAACTTCTCGATGTCCTGCGCAATCCGCTTTTTCTTCTTTAAATTTCGCAACTTTGGTAATAAATGACGCTCCTCAATTAGCTGATTTACGGCCTCACAAATTGGCTCATAATAGTCTGTATTCAATCCCAGAGATTTAAAAACTTCTTTTTCAAACTCTATTCTGTCTTTTCTTTTAGCTTCTCTTTGGAAAGATAATGCTTCCCGTCTTGCGAGTTTTCTAAAGGCTGTCAGTATCCTTTTAACTTTTTCCCGGTCTATTTTATCTTTTAGAGGAAAGGGAAGCATTTCGATCTCAGGCCCATATGTTGTTAATAAGCCGTCACCCAAGTTTGTTCTTCCAAATACTTCCGCGAACAAAGCAGTCAATACGGAATTTAGAAAAGCGCAGCCAAAATTTCTAAATGATTTATCTTTAAACCCACCAACAAAAACAACATCCCCAACAGGGAGATTTTTCGGATTAACTGGTGTATAGTGCCGTCTATTTCTGAATCTTAAGATTAAGAAATCTGTAACTTGCTGTGCTGGTAAACTATACCAGTATTTTCTGCCTTGCACAGAGGGTACACTTGGCCATTTTGTTCCGTTTTCGGTTGCTTGTTTTTCGGCATTGCGAATATATTTTAGAGCCCCTGTGCCACGTAAATCTTTTTTATCTTTATCACAAAAGAAAATCTTGTATTTGAGTCTTTTCTCATCAACAAAAATGGTCGGGATTTCTTTTGTAGATGTAACAACCGGCTTCAAAAATTCCTTCTCAATACCCCAGTGCTTAATTTTATCCTCGTCCAAGTAGAAAAACTCGTTTATGCCAGTAGTAATCCCTCTGCGAATATCCGCCACTTCAGCCAGAGGCATAAGCTTATCTGCACACTTCTCCAAAATCTCAAAATATATGTTCGGCCCACGCAGATATTGTCCCCACTTAATTGTCTGGCCGGCACGCTCCACTTCATCCTTCAAATCTTCCTGCTGGATTATCCTTACCCGAACCTCATCATCTTCGTATGAAATAATCTCCGGCTGGCTAACATACTTGGCCCTTATCGGCCCAAACATCTTAAAGCCGTCCTTTAGTCCTACTTTCCACTTTTCAGCCAACTGCTCTATCTTTTCAACAAAACCATCCATGCGATTCCATCTCGCCTGCGAATTTGTCAGGGCATCTTGCGGGAATAACTGAGCCAACGGCTTCTTGACCTTCACAAAATACACAGGATTGTCTTTTTTCTCCTGCTCATTGTCACAGCGCTCAAGAATCGTAAAGACAGTATTGACAGCCGACTGCTCAAACCAAGGTTCGCACCTGCTCTCACAAATCGCAATAATCTTAAATTTCGACAGGAAAAATCTTTGCAGTTCATATCCGTATGCGACATCAAGCCAAGAATTGCTCGTTACAAACCCCATCCGGCCGCCGGTTTTCAAATGCGCTGCTGCATGAAAGAAAAGATATGCGTAAATATCCGCCTGACCCGAAAGTCGAAGTATGTGGTTTGTCTTACCGCATTTGGTTTTATCTTCAAAAAGCGTTGCATATACTTTGCACCAATTCTCAAACAAAACCTCCTCTAATTTTCTCTTATAGCCTTCCACTGCCTTTTCGATTAGCTCTTGCCTGATATATGGGAAATTGCCTACCAGTGCATCAAATTTGGGAATCTGTACGCTTATTCGTTCACCTGTTTTTACTGTCTTCTTTGGCGGCGGAAATTCAAACTCTTGTCCGGGCATTACTTCAAAAAAATCTTGGGACAAAACCCTTGGAAAATTCTGATAATCTCGCAAGTCTTGTCTATATAAATTTATTGTCGCTAACTCCGCGGGAAAGCCTGCTATATCAAAACCCCAAATCTGCTCGAGTAGCTTGTGGTGTGATTTCCAGTATAAATTTCTCAATCTGTTATAACTGCGAATCAAAAATGTCCCCGTCCCGCATGTCGGGTCCATCACAAAATCATCTTTATCACGCACACAAAAAGCAACTATCAAATCGACGAGATTGTCGGGCGTAAAATATTGTCCCAGACTATGCCTTGCCTCTTGCGGTATAATCTTCTCAAAAACCGCCCCTATTACATCAAGAGGCATCAGCTCAAAACTCCAGTGCTCAAGTTTTTCTGTAAGATCTATGATTATTTTGGCTGTGTCCCCAGATAATTCTATCTCATCGGTTATATCCGGCTCAAATATTGCCTGATAATCAACTTCTAGCGCACGTTGGAATAACTCACGCATTTTCTTTACCGCTGTCTTATGACTTTTCGGTGGTAGTTCCATAGGCGGTAAATCTAAATTGTGCCTGCGCAGAGTCATATAAAACAAAATTTTGCCAATTATTTTATATGTGATTTGTTGGGCCAACGTTTGGTAATATTCCTGGTCGTATTTACTGACCCCTTGCTTTTTTGCCCACGCATTTAGCCTTTTATCAAATTGCTTATCCGCCCGTGCTCTGCTTATATCTTCTAAAAGTGTGCCAGCCATCTGTTCTGAGGCATTTGCAACCAAGCCCACAAAAATCGTAGTATCTGCAACGGGTAAATTTATGTTCTCATCTTTATGTAGTCTTGCGAGGTCGCGCAATAACTGAGCACATATGTTCTCCATAAGGAGTGACTTCTGGGCATCTCTTATATCATCTACAGACTGTATCCGCCTATCCGGCCCGAATTCCCGAACTTTATCCTTCTCCTTAACCGTTGTCCTTGTTTTCCCAGGCGTGCGCCATATTATAGCCGTTTGCATGTTCCATGTAACAAAATATTTGGACGGCAAGTTCTGTGCTTTTTCTACTACCTTTTTCAATAGCGTTTTGTCACGAACATCTGTATCAGGCGTTTTTAATTCCCAACCACAAAATGGTCTTTGACATTCAAAATCCAAGGTAAGCAGAACATCCGGAAATCTAACGGTTGGTAATCCATAAAGACTTGAATCAGCCGTGGCATTCTCAAAAGGAAGTCCACCATGCGATATTTGTTCTTTGATCCAGGCGATTACCTGGCCCCTAAATTCTCCCTCGGTTGCTTTTGTTTTTGCCATTCCAACCCCGAGTTAAGCCAGAGATAAATAGAGAACTAAATATGAGATTCTTCGTTGCGCTCAGAATGACCAAGGTTATCCTTTTTCCACATATATCCCACGGACTCGACGAGGGTCTGCCTGGTTGCGCTTGTATTATAACTGGTGCATGCGTGAATGCAAATGGCAAATGGCATAATTGATCCGTTGCTTGACTGCACTCAGGATAAGTTTTTTTCGTTTAGAATGACGAGTTAGCCCGTCGCCGTGCCGGCGACAGCTAAACACAAGGCACAGGTTTGGTTGATTGGTTAATTGGAGATTGCTAACTACTATGCTGGAACCAGGTGCAAGATTAGTTTGCCCTGCGTAACAGTTATTTTCTCCACCCGCACCTTTTTATCCTCGATGTGGAAAACAGGCTCGAACGGCTCATCACTCAACAACGACCCTGCTATCTTCGTGCGTAAATCATCTATGTCTACCGGCACCGTCGCGAGCCGATGTTGATACATTCTTCTGGCTACCACCTTGGCCAGAGGGGTGATATTCATAGCGCCAATCTTGACCTTTGCCACCTGCAAATTTAAGAGTCCCTGCTGGTCAACTCTGGGCTGAAGCACTATAGTGACAACAAATTCCGCCCCTTTGATATTGGCTGTTCCCATCAGTACAACGCTCTCGGGCCTAAAGAGCACCTCCGGTGTGGAAAACATGATGCCCTCAGACTCCTTCGGCCATTGAGACCGGCCGATAGCCTCGTTTATCTGCTCTTCAATGACTACCAGCTCGAACGGCTGGCCTCGCTGGGCACCGTTATAAAGCTCGGACAATAAGCGCGTCAGATATGGATGAACCCGGCCTCGTCTGCGGCTGGCAGCGTTAACTGCAAGCGGACCATAACCAGTGGGCTTATATAACAGTAATGAAAAGATAATACTGGCCACAGCCAAATCAACCAGGAGCCAACTGGCTAATTTTTTGTACTTTTTTTTCTTGCGAACTTCCAAATCTGCCTCTGAGCACTCAGTAAAACCGGTAATCAACCATCGAAGAAGGATTTCTGTCTTGCCCCGTTTAGAAATTTCATTTCTAACAGGGCTTGATAAAATTATTAACATGATTATAGTGATTATGTCGAGAGAAAGGAAGGTCTATTAACAGATGGCAAGTCATTTTACTGATCGGCTTTGCGAACAAGTTACAGCTAAGAAAACCTCTTTAATGGTCGGATTAGACCCTGTTTACAGCCGACTACCTGACGCGATAACCAGTCATCGGCAGATGAACGACGAGTTTGACGCTGCTGCTGCGGTGGATGCAATCTTCGACTTTTGCAAGCAAACAATGCGAATCGTTGCCCCGATGGTGCCGGCAGTTAAGATAAATATTGCTTTTTTTGAAAAGTATCTCTGGGAAGGCATAGAGGCCTACTATGCGTTGATTACCGAGGCTGATGATTTGGGTTTGGAGGTAATCGGCGATGTGAAACGCGGCGACATAGGCCACACCGCGGAACTCTATGCTGTAGCTCACCTGGAAAATCCAGAACTTGCCGGCCTGGAAGATACCCTGGCTGCCGACGCTATTACGGTCAATGGTTACACGGGAGCTGATGGCATTGAGCCTTTTGCGGATATGGCTACCAAGCAGGGCAAAGGCATCTTTGTATTGGTTCGCACCAGCAATCCCGCCGCCGCTGCTATTCAGGATTTTGCCGACGCCGACGGGCAAACGATGTATGAAAAGCTGGCGGAACTGGTCGGTGAAATTGCCAACAAACCGCAGCGCATTGGCAAAAACGGCTATAGTAACGTAGGCATGGTGGTAGGCGGGACTGCACCGCAGGTTACAACGGCACTTCGCCACAGGTATGATAAAGTATGGTTTCTCGTGCCCGGCTACGGCTCACAAGGTGCCTCCGCTGGCGATTGCGTGCGGTTCTGCAAACCGGATGGCACGGGCGCCTTGATTAATGCCTCGCGTTCTATAATCTACGCATACGAAAAGCCAAAATATAAACAGCAATTCGGTGATGACTGGAAAAGATGCATCGAGCAGGCAGTCATCGACGCAAAGGTGGACCTGGCAAACGCTATGCAGAGCCTAATATGAACAAGCTGTTTTTCCAAGGCAAAAAAGTTTTGGTTATGGGCCTGGGGCGTTTCGGCGGAGGAGTCGATGCCGCTAAGTTTGTCGCAGATAACCGTGCCAAAGTAGTAATAACGGATTTGGCAACAGAACAGCAGCTAAGTGATTCTATAGAAGAACTCGAAGAATTCCCGGATATCGAATTTCATCTCGGCTCACACAACGAGGCTGATTTTTTGCAGGCCGATATTGTCATAGCCAATCCTGCGGTTCCGAGCGATAATGAGTTTCTCCAGCTCGCTCGTCGGCACAACAAACACATTACCTCCCAGATAAATATCTTTTTCCAGTTATGCCCTGCGCCGATAATCGGCATAACGGGGGCCAACGGCAAAAGCACCACCGCAGCACTTACCGCACATCTACTCAAAAATACGCAATACGTAATACGCAATACGCAATACGAGAACGTTTGGCTCAGCGGCAACATCGGCAATGAGCCGTTATTGACCATGCTCGACCAAATAAGCGCCGATGATTTGGTGGTACTGGAGCTATCAAGTTTTCAGCTTAAGCAATTGGCAGAAATCCAAAGGGCTCCGAAGGTTGCACTGTTGACAAATCTGACTCCAAACCACCTTGACCGCTACGGCACATTTGCCGATTACTGTGCCGCTAAGGAAAATATCTTCAAGTTTCAAGAGCTGGACGAAAATTATCCAGCCGTCTCCGTCTTCAATGCCGAAGACAAAATTGCCGCCGAATGGTTCGAGAAATACAAGAAAGATGTAGGCAGGATTTGCATTAAGTATTCGACCGATGATGTAAGTCAAGAAATTCGTGATAGTTTCACCCTGCCGGGGCAAGCAAATCTTTCGAACCTCGCTGCTGCCATCGCCATAGCCAGATACTTTGGGGCCAGAGACGACCAGATTAAGAGTTCCCTGCCGCAATTTAAGCCGTTGCCTCATCGGCTCGAACTTGTAGAGGAAATAGAGGGCGTCCGTTGGTATAACGATTCGAAGGCTACCACGCCACAAGGTGCCATCGCCGCCCTGGAGGCCTTCAAAAATAAGCCGGTGATTATCATTGCCGGCGGATACGATAAGCACCTTTCCTTCGATGAACTCGGCCAAAAAATAGCTGAAAATGCCAAAGCAGCCATTCTGATAGGCCAGACCGCCCAGAAAATCGCCACTGCGATACGCAATACGCAATACGCAATACGCAATACGAGGGTAGAGATTGTCAATTCTCTCGCTGAGGCCGTCCAATTGGCAAATCGACTTGCTGTTAGCGGCGATGTTGTCTTATTAAGTCCTGCTTGTGCAAGCTATGATATGTTTGATAATTTCGAGCAGCGCGGCCAAGAATTTGCCAGACTCGTACAAGCTATCAAGAGCAAGGTCTAAAAAAAGCAAAGCGTCCAACAGGATATATAGTTATGCCTCACCCTTTACAAAATACGTTGTAATAGCATTTTTTTGACAGTCCTTCATAAAGTCACCCCTTAAATTTGCCGATTTGCAAATCAGAAGCGGCAAGAGCAAAAGGCCGTGCTCTGCCAAAGGCTCCGCTGACAGCGAGCTTCAGGGGCTGAGGTAGTGAAAAAATGAAGACAAATCATGAGCGAAGAATAGAGCAAAGACTGCGTTATCATTGGCCTATCTGGTTTGCAGAAGACTTTGACGAAGAACTCGCACAAGGCCAGATGGTTAATATTTCCAGCAGAGCAGCGGCCTTTACCTGCTACACTGACGGCAGTTGTCCTTACCCTGGCCAACAAATAATCGCTCGTTTTAGCGTCCCCCGCTATGGCCCAGACAATTCCTTTGATATGGCAAATTTCACCCGCTCAGGTCATATTTGCCGGGTCGACGATGTAAATAGCTTTTTACGCCGCGTGGCGATTCAGTTTGCAGAGCCCTTGCCCTTCAGACCCGGTGAACAGAGCTACAGTGAATCTCATGCGCAGGCAGCCCTTAAGCCTATGACAACATGACTTGCTACTGACGTTCGTCTTCCGCTCCCCGCTTTGTATGTGTTTAGCCAGAGGAAAAACCATCCCCAAAGCCTACGGCTTTGAGGCTGCCACCCCATAAAATTGATTAAGTCAACGGTGGCAGCCCCAAGCGCAGGACTCCGATAATGAGGAGTCCAAGCTTGGGGATGGTCTTCGATAATATACGGCTAAACACATACAAGCCGCAGGGTATCTAACTTCGATAAGGAAATATAGTTGTTTTCACCCTGTGGCAAGCCACAGAGAATTATCAAGTTAAATTTGCGTCTTATTGGACCGGCTTTTATGGGAAACCCTGATTTTGTATCTATCATGGTGTCTAAGAGTTCGCCTCCCGCGACTGCATGACGCGCTAACCTCGACTTCTATCTCTTTATCTCTCCCAGGGCCAATAACAATGCTTAAATTTGCATCTCGAATATTCAAATCGGTAACATCTAATCCTATGGTCTTGTGGAAGATTTGCTCCTTGTCACCTATTAAATTATGTTTGGCCCAGGCTAGGCCACTTGTTACAAGGTTTCGCTCGACAGCTTCCAGATAGGCTGTGTTCGACTGAAATAGCATAGTATTTGCATCTTCTGTGAGTACAAACATCACTACTCCGATCAAGCCTACCACCATTATTACAAGTATCAAAACAAAGCCATTTTTTCTTAGTTTTTTCATTTTTTAGAGCTTTTTAGAAAGCACCAACAAAATACAAATGGGAATTAGCCATCTTCTTTTGCCATTTCTTTCGAAGTTTTTGCTTTACGTGGGTCTTAACCTCCACAGCATAGCCTTCACTGTTTTTTCGCCAGACACTCCACTTAACTTCTGCATTGGGCACTGACCAAGCTCTGACATCTTCACCGTCACCCTCCTGAGTGTCCGTTAACCTATACCTAAGCACCTCACCATCTTTTGATTGGTAGCAGATTACGCCGCCTGGCCACTTAATCAAAAGCAGTTCATCGCTCACAGTTTGCCCGGCAAATGATTTTGGCAATCCTGTCGCCTTATCAATATCCTCACGCATTTGTCTTAGCATATTTAGCACTATCTTGTTTTCCTGCACCACCGCAGATGTCCGCGGAAAGTCCCTCAGAAGAGTATTGAAAAATCCGTCTAAAATAACTGCGGCAACTGGAATGATTGTTATTACCATCAACATTTCCACCAAATTAAAGCCTTTACGCATATTCATCGTTCACCTTCGGTTATAGACTCAGCCAAAATGTATCTTGATAGTCGAACTTTAACTTCATTACGAAAACTTTTGCCCTTTGTTGTCACTTCTACTAATTGTATGCCGGCCCACTGACCGGTTCCTGCTGAGTTCTTGATAGAAACAGTCAGCTTGGGCCAGAGACGCTTAAAATCCTCGGCTGGGATTGGCCTACCTGTTACAGCTATGCTATCGAGTTGGGCTTGCGCCGCTGCAATGCAGCGTTGCCTCACTAGCTGGTAACGATTGAACTTTGCAAATGTATGCAGTGATAGCGCAAAGCCAACCAACAGAATTCCCAAAACAGTCAGCCCAATCGTTATTTCACTTAATAAAAAGCCGCCATGTCTTGCGCTTCTATCAGGCACAACTTCACTCCGCTTAGCTATCAGGGATACACAGTCTCCGCCACATTATGAATAATTGCGATACCTGGAGAAAATATGGCATAGACTACAAATCCTACCATAACTCCCATAGTAATTATTATACAGGGCCACATTATGAACCTGGCGAGATTCACGTAATAACCGTAATTTGAACGATAGAACAACTCCAGGGAGTCAAGAATCGCCAAAGTATTGCCCTGATTAATCTTCTCATCAAACGCCCAGGCTAAGCTGGAACCTAATCCGCTTTCTTTTGCTGCAACCGCTATATTGTCACCAGCCTCTACTTTTGCCAGCCAACTTTGCAACCGTTTTCTAAAGCGGTTATTTACATCCAGGCCGAGCGTATTAGCAATTGCATCGTTGACTGTGCAGCCGGCGTTAAGCGACAGCCGTAAAAGCTCAACGGTCTGCATCATCGAATAGTTCTTCTCAAACCAGTGCAGCACGGGCAAATGCCACTTGATAAAATCACCCATTCGTGAAACAAGGTATGGCTTTTGCGGCCGGCGAGGCCGAAACTTAATACGAATAGAAGCACTAATAACTGCAAGAATCAGAAATCCAAGCACCAACAAAAGTGGCAGCCCTGTTGCAGATATTGCCTGTGCGATGTTCACTAACAAACGAGTGGCAGCCGGAAGTGTTGCACCCTCAGTCATTTCTGCTAACACCGCACCGAATGTTGGCATTATGAAGGTTATACCTGCCCACAATATGAAAAACATAAAAACTATTACTATTACCGGGTAAAGAGGGTGGACCGGCCTTATCTTTCTTCTTTCATTAGCCTTGGCTACCATATCTGCCTCAATGCTTTCAATGGCCAGTGGAAGCTGGTCGATCCGCTCGGCAGCGGCTATCATTGCCACCACGTAACCGGGGCATTTAGGATAACCTCGCTTGATTGACTCGCTCAGTGAATAACCCTGAACCAGCCACTTTTTTATTCTTCGCAGGATTTTTGACCGCTCATCATTTCGTCCAGCTGCTGCTGATTCCAAGGCCATAGGTAGCGGCAGATTCTGCCGCATACTCGAACCTATTGTTGATATAACGTACGCTGCAAT
Source organism: Sedimentisphaerales bacterium (assembly GCA_046760285.1). Lineage (GTDB taxonomy): Bacteria > Planctomycetota > Phycisphaerae > Sedimentisphaerales > Anaerobacaceae > JBHIDV01. The sequence continues at coordinate 4,451 of JBHIDV010000024.1, read as the reverse complement.
TGTATGCCGCGATGTTAAACCATAGCTTATGATTAAACCTATAAAAATGATCGTGGTGCCTATGAAAAAGATAAAAAGCAAAAAGCCACCGACTCGCCAGGCGCTGCACACCATAACCACAGTTAGCAAAAACAGCAGTACCGCGAAACCTACAAGCATCCATTTCGCTGCCTTCTGAGGCCATCCTTCGTAATCAGGCTCACGTTTTGATGTAAGTACGGCTAATAGTGTCACAACGAAAATAGCAAGTGCAATCGCTATAGCATCGAACACTTCGTACCAAACCGCAGCATAAACAAGCAGAAGACAGACTATTGGCATGGTAATCATAGCAATATCCGGCTTTTTATAGCCTAAGATTACAAAGAGCAGTAGAATCAGAATATACAGTGCTACAATTTCCATGACATTAATCCAATCACGCTGCTGCAGATAAAGTCGTAATAATTTGTATCATGGGCAGAAACATTGCCAGGATAGCCATTGCCAGGATACCTCCGACCACAATTAGCATAATAGGCAGCAAAACCGCCTGCAGCCTTGCCTGGCCGTAACGCGCCTGCTCTGCATACATTTGTCCGAGGCTATAGAGATTATCCTGCAGCTCGTTACGTTGCGTGCCTAATTGAATCGAATACAGAAATAGTCTCGGTATCATTCTGCAAAACTGCCCCGCCTCTAAAATATTTGCGCCTTGCTCAACCTGGCAAGCAAGCGTCTCGCTTTCCAGGACAAGTTTCTCGCTTCCGGTGGTGCCCGAAGCCAATCTCAAGCACGCCGGCATATCACAACCGGCAGCCACCATCATGGCCATAGCTTCAGCCATTCTGCTAAGCACGCTACTATGATAAACTCTACCCACCACCGGCACTTTTAGAAATAGCGATTCCTTGAATCTGCGCCCTGCGGGAAAAGACGAAAATATCGCAACTGTGAAAGCTACGGCCGCCACAAGAAAACCGACAGTTATCCAAAAAGGCACCACGTTTTCCGCCATACCCAAGAATAACCGAGTCAGCTTCGGCAACCTCGCGCCCCCTGTCATTTCTGTGAGTATCGGCCCAAATTGCGGGATTATAAATAAGAATATACCTGTTATAATTATTGCGCCGAGAGTCAGAACAACCGCTGGATAGCTCATCGCTTCAAAGATTATCCTTCTGGTTTGATTAGCCATCTCCAGGTGCCTGTTCAGGCTGGTTAGCATCTCGCTCAATCTTCCCGTTTCCACCCCTGCCTTTAATATTCGCCCGTATAACGGCGGAAAGGCTTTTTGCCTTTTTTCAAACGCCTCTTCGATACTCACCCCTGCTTCGAGTTCGCTGGCAATAGCATCGGTTAATTTGCGCATCGACCTCGAGCTGACATCGCTGGCCAGCTCTCGCAGACCTCTTTCCAGAGGGATTCCAGCCTTGGTTATGGAAGCAAGCTGCTGATTAAACAGCATAAACTCATTTCTGCCGACAGCCGTCTTGGGCTTTGGTGCTTTGGCCTTTTCGATTGTATTTACTGTAAGCTGCATTTGTTGAAGCAGTTCGCTCGCCTCTTGGCGTGAACCTGCTTCAATGGTGCCTTTCATCAGCCGGCCTGCTGATGTTAGTGCGTTATATTCAAAGGTCGCCATTTTTTATTCCTTTTAGAGAGTACAAAATTAAGAGTCACCTGCAACAATTCCACAAACTTTATGCAGTTCCTCCTGCGTTGTTATACCATCACTGACGAGACGCTTGCCATCTTCGAGCATATTCGTATGGCCCTTACTTTTTAGAAGATTTTCAAGCTCATCCAAATCAGCCTTGGCTAAGATGGCCTTTCGCAACTGGCTGTCTAATTCGACCATTTCTGCTATTAGCATTCGGCCTTTATAGCCGGTGCTAAAACAAGCGTCACATCCTACCGCTTCAAAGGAATCTGTCGCCTTATTTTTTTGCCTACATTTTTCACAGAGCTTCCGGACGAGTCTCTGGTTCAGAACCGCCGTAATACTTGATGTCACCTGATACGGCTCAATGCCCATCTCTAACAGCCGAAGAAGTGCCCCAGCAGGCGTACCGCTGTGCATGGTGCTCATTAAAAGATGTCCCGTTAGTCCTGCCTCGATAGCTATCTTGGCAGTTTCAGCATCTCGAATCTCTCCGACCATTAGAACTTCCGGGTCCTGTCTGAGCAGCGACCGCAGGGCTGTGGGAAAAGACAACTGGCCATGTGGTGTAATCTGTACCTGCGTAACGCCTTCAATCCTGATTTCGACGGGATCCTCCAGAGTTACAACGCTCTTGCCGGGAAAGTTTTTTAGAATGTGTCGTAAAAGAGCAGCAAGTGTGGTACTTTTGCCACTTCCCGCTGGACCGGTCAAAAGTAAAACGCCTTGATTTTTCGCAGCAATCTTTTTCAATGCTGTATATGTATCATCCGAAAATCCAAGCTGCTCCAATTCCATCAGCTCCTTATTCTTGTAAAATAATCGCACCACTGCTCGTTGACCGTGTATGGTTGGAAAAACCGCCAGCCGCTGGTCGAAAATCCTGTCATTGTAGTCCTGGTTGATTTCGATTCGGCCTTCCTGAGGTATGTCATTACGATAGGTCAGAAGCCCTCCTAACACCTTCAGCCTTGCAATTACGTTATCAGATAAGGTTCTGGGTAATTTTTCAACGGTGCCTAATACTCCATCGAGACGGAATTTCACCACTAATTCAGAACCGGTAGGCTCGAAATGGACGTCGCTGGCGTCGGCCTGAACCGCTTTTTTGAGCAAATCGTCTACCAAAGAAACCACATCTTTAACATCGGCCTTTTTGTCATAATCACCGTTTTTGTAAGCACTTACATCCATAAGCAATACGACTTAACAAATTCTTGCTTTTAATGTGTGTTACTGCCGAGATAAGACGCAGAAGCTCTCTGAAACGTTACCTTAAAAAATCGAAGTTTTTTGCCCCTTATTGCAAAAATTTTGTTAACATATTAGTAGGACAATGCGTCTTAATAAGGTAGAAAAAGGCAGAAGGTATGATCGATAAAGCAGTCGATTATGGCTTGATTTGGGATTTTACTATCCCCAAATCTATAGACCGAACCCAGCGATGGGTACTGTCCGCAATGCAGAAGCACGGCCCGGAGCTGGTTACGATGCTCTGGCGGATACTCGGAAATGAGCAGGACGTTTGCGATGCTTACCAAAATACGTATCTTCTGCTTGCTCATTACCAAAACAGACAAAAGCCTCAACATATAAAAGCGTATATTTTTCGTACAGCAAGTAATACTGCAGTAACAATGCTAAGACGCAAACTTGCCGAAAAAAAGAGATTGTCTCCTGCTGCGATTGCGAAAAAACCTGTAAGCTCGCCCGCCCGTGAGCTTGATTCCAAATATTTGCAGGAGACCTTGAGATGCTGCATTGCCCAACTGCCCGAATATCTAAGGAGCGTCATAACGTTGCATGACCTGGCAGAGTTGTCTTATGCTCAAGTAGGCAAGATATTAGGTATATCAGCAGCTACGGCGAGGGTTTATAGGTATAAAGCCATCCAATTATTATCCGTATGGATGAACAAATCCGCAGGACACCTTGCGGTGGAAAAACGGGAAAGACCATGAAAAGTATAAGCACAAACAAAGCAACCCCCGTTTTCACGGGGGCAAGCTTGCCCCTGCGAGGGACCCCGCCTTGCGGGAACCCAAAGCAGGGGCCTTGTAATCTGCCTAAAGGCGGACAAGATGGCAGAGTTAATAAGTGTAGGCAAATTAGGGCTCGTCTGCAGAAAGCTGTAAGAAGCCACTTTAGTCCCGAGGCAGACTGGGTACAAAACCATATTACAAATTGTCCGAGATGTCAGCGGCGATTTGCTTCTGCCGGTAAAGTCAATCTCGCACTGTCACTTGTGAAATCTCAACCTCACAATCTTGATTTATTAATGCGTGCGAATGCACAGGCCATCGGGGTGCTGAAACACAACCTCCGTGAGGCACCAAAAGCTAAGATGCTCAAAAACATACAGCCTGAACCGAAGCTGTTGGAAAGATGCAGTATGTATAAACGCTCGGCAGCAAATGTAGCAGCCTGCATCGCAATCTTATTTCTTATGAAAATTGGTGTTTTTTCCTTTATGGATAAGTTCCAAACTGAAGGCCAAAAAGTCGTTAAGCAGTATTACGTCAATCAGGTAGGCGAAGATTTGGCGAATGATATTTTCACGGCTTAGCTAAGGATAAACGGGTCGGCTCTTATAAACCTGTTTTGGTGGTAGTTTAGTGTGGTTATCCATTCGCGGATATTTTTCCGCTTATTCTACTGCTGAATTGCAGCTACTTTTGCCTGCTCTACTCAACGAGTTTCCGTTCATAACTGCTGTATAAATCGGCAGCTTAACAGCGTAAGCCTTTGCGGCGACTATAGGTTACCATTTTTTATTCTCGCAGAAAACACTGCCGTCCACTCAACTGCG